>JAFWJH010000002.1 GCA_017511645.1 Candidatus Saccharimonadota bacterium | reverse complement strand
TGGTCTTAAAGACACTCAAAAGTCTGTCGTGACTGGTATCGAAGCCTTCCACAAGACTCTTGATCAAGGCCAAGCTGGCGATAACGCTGGTCTTCTACTTCGTGGTATCGAGCGTGATCAAATCGAGCGCGGTCAAGTTATCGCTGCTCCTGGTTCGATTACTCCACACACTGAGTTTGAAGCACAGGTCTATATCCTTAAGAAAGAGGAAGGTGGTCGCCACACTCCATTTTCTAAGGGCTACAAGCCACAATTCTACTTCCGCACCACTGACGTGACTGGTGAAGTAGAGCTTCCAGCTGACAAGGAAATCGTCATGCCTGGTGACCAAGTAACCTTCAAGGTTAAGTTGCTCGCTCCAGTGGCTATGAACGAGCAAGATCGTTTTGCTATCCGTGAAGGCGGCAAGACCGTTGGTTCCGGTGTGATCACAAAAGTTATCAAATAATCCTAATTTGATACCGGAAAATCCCCCGAAAGGGGGATTTTTTGTTATAATGTTTTTATAAGCATAAGGAGTATGATGAGCGAGAAAAAGAATATTTATAGTTTGAACATTAAGGAGATGCGAAAATTACTACGTGATTTTTCTGGCACCCTATATGGAAGGACAGTGTTTTTCTTGGCTTATTTTGTACCGATGATGGCGTTCTTGGTGATGTTAGGTTTAGTAGTAGCGGCAATAGTAGTGCCAGAATATAATCTGTTTTACCCAATCCTGGGGACGTTCTTCTTGTTTGTGGCAGTGTTTATTTTGGGAAATATTTATTATTATCACGAACTAAGAATCTTCGTTGAGAAAAAATAGCTAGTTTGATTTTTGGGAAGAAGTGTGGTATAATGGGGTTATAGTAAACTAATTATCTACCCCTAAAAACTTAACGGCTACCATCTAAGCGTAAACCTAAGGTTATAGGGAAGAAAGGAAAAAATGGCAGAAGCAAAGAAAAATGAAGGTCTCAAGATCCGTATTAGATTGAAGGCTTATGATCACCGCGTGATCGATCAAAGTGCTCGTCAGATCGTAGATACTGCGATCCGTACCGGCGCAAGTGTAAGTGGGCCAATTCCTCTACCTACCAAGCGTAGCACTTTCACCGTAGTGAAGTCGCCACACGTCTATAAGACTGGCGGTGAAGCTTTTGAGATGAAAGTCCACAAGCGTTTGATCGACATCAGCAACGCTACTCCAAAGACGATCGAGAGCTTGCAAAATCTCTCCCTCCCAGCTGGCGTAGATGCCGAAATCAAGATGTAAAACAAAATCCCCGGCTAAGTCGGGGATTTTTGATGTAAAAATAATGCGAGATAAAAATAACCCCCGCCACAAGAGCGAGGGTATTGCCCTATGAGGGTTAGGAGGTTTTAGTAGTAAGCTGCTGAGAAACTACTATGGTAATTTCACCATTAGGCTCGCGGTGCGCATAAACGGCGTACTTGTTGACACCTACAAAGCCGATCACAACTTCGTCCGAGATATTTGATTCGAGCACCATGTTATTACGGGCGCCCATTGAAAAATCATCACTCAAGATTTCTGCATGATCGTAATAATCTTCGGCCAAAAGTTTGATTTTTTGGCTGTCAGACAGTTTTGCGATAACGACAATGGTTTTTTCGTTAACGCTTGTAGCAATCACAGCGTCGCCATCGGCGCCATAAATGCGCAAATTCATTCCTCTGCCGGCATAAAGCAGGCTGTTGCGACAATTATCGTACTCGAGAGTGCCGCCGCCGAGACGAACATTCTTGTGGTTGGCTGATTTCTTGGATATCTCATAAAGAGATTTCAACGTACCGCAATCGCGCCACTTGAAGGTGCCGACTGACACTTCAATGTTATCACCGAATGAATCCATCAGTTCGTCTGTCTCGATGCCAACATAATCTCTGTTAGCAAAGGTATCGACAATAAGTTTCGCTTTCCAGACATTAATGCCAGTATTAACGGCAGAATTGCCTTGGCGCATCAGCTTATCAGCAATCTCGCGAACAGGTTTTTCAATAAATCTCTCGCCAGTCAACCTAAAGCAAGGGCCAGGTGAATTTTCGTCATAGACCGCATGGCCGCAGCCCATAGCGGTAACAATATCGTTCACCTTGACACAAACGATCGCTGCTTTGCCATTCTTAGCTGCCGTGACAGCATCTTCGATGGCAACATAGAATGAATCATCTGCATCCACATACTGGTCCGACGGTGTATTGATAATGATCGCTTCCGGATCCATCGCATAAATTTCTTTTGCTGCTTCAATCATACTACCAGCATAGCCGAGCGAAGGATTGAACTCTTTGATGTTTTGAGAAAGAACCCCTCTTTCAAGACATTGATCCTTGGCCAACTGAAGTTGGTTGTCATTAGTAGTCACGACGAACATTTGAGTAGGTTTGATGCCGACTGATTTGAAATTTTCGGTGGCTGCTTGAATAAAACTGTTGTGTTCATCAAGTTGACAGAACTGTTTTGGCCTCTCTAAGTGTGAGATTGGGAATAATCTCGTGCCCTGGCCACCAGCAATGACGGCCACCCATAAGTGTCCTCTTTCCATATCATAGGACCTCCTCTTTTGAAAGTACTCGTGGATAAGATAAAAATTAGGCCTTATCCACGGCCATTTATTATTATAGCACACTTTTGTGTATTTTGCAAGTATTTTGTCTCAGTCTCGTATTTTGGACTAGCCTGTGGTATAATTGACGTATGTCTTTTGCTAAGTTTAAAAAGCGTTTTTATTTCGTAGCGGCGAAATATTTTCGGCATTTTGCGGACCGAGCTCTACAGAGATGGAAGCCACGCGTAATTGCTATTACTGGCTCGGCCGGCAAGACTACGATGCTGAACCTCGTAGAGAGTGAAATGGGTAAAAAAGCGCATTATTCGCATGATGCTAATTCGGCCTTTGGGGTGTCTTTTGATATCTTAGGGCTCAAGGGGATCCGAGGGTCTAAATTACGCTGGATTTATCTTCTGATAGCGGCGCCGTTTAGGTCAGTTTTTCATCGCCACAAGGAGAAGTTCTATGTGGTAGAGATCGACGGTGAACGCCCACACGAGACGGAGTTTTTGGCCGAATGGTTGAAACCAGAGGTGACGATCTGGGTATCGATTGGGAGGTCGCATGCGGCACAGTTTGAAAAAGAGGTGAAAGATGGTAGATTTAAGAGCCTAGATGAAGCAATTGCGGCAGAGTTTGCTAATTTACCACAAAATACCACCAAGCGAGTATATATCGACGCGGATTCTAAGGTAATGAAGACCGCGACCAAAGATATCACCGCTAAAGTGATACCAATCAAGAAGACTGAGATCAAAAAATATGTAGTTTATCCTAACTCAACCGATTTTACCTACGGGGACACGACTTTCCATTTTGATCACCCCGAGCCAAAAGATATTGCTTTTAATTTGTTGGTATTACAAGATCTGATGAAATACCTCAAGATGCCATTTAAGACAGATTTTTCGAATATGCGGCTGGCACCAGGCAGAAGTTCGTATTTCAAGGGTAAAAATGGGCTCGAAATTGTAGATAGTAGCTATAACGCGCATCTAATATCAGTAGCATCAATCCTTGATATGACCAAACGGATGCATGCCGACCACAAGTGGTTAGTGATTGGTGATATCGTAGACCAAGGCTCAACAGAGGAACAAGAGCATAAGAAACTAGCTAAGCTAATCGCCGATGTAAAGCCGGAAAAGGTAATCTTGGTAGGGCGCCGCACCAAAAAATACACCGCACCAGAGCTGAAAAAAATAGGGGTATCAGCTGTGGCAACCTCTGACCCAAGAAAGGCTTTAGAGTATATCGAGAAGCGCAGCAAAGGCCACGAGACTTTGATATTTAAGGGCAGCCAATATTTAGAATGGGTGATCGAAAAATTGCTGGCCGACCCCAAAGACGCAAAGAAACTATGCCGGCGCGAAAAAGCTGCCGTAAATCGGCGTAAGAGCTGGGGGCTGGATTCGTGATTTTGAGGTTTGGGTGCAAAATAAAAAAGGAGGGAAGAAATGGCTGATTTATATATTATTCATGGTTGGACATATACAGTGGAGCCGTGGAAAACTACTCTCGCGACCTTACGAGATAATGGCATTAGTGTAAAAATGTTGCATGTGCCAGGGCTTACAGAAGATTCAAAAAAGGTTTTTACGATCGATGATTACGTAAAATGGGCGAACAAAAACATCCCAGATGGCGCAGTCGCTTTAGGACATTCTAATGGGGGAAGAATCCTATTAAACCTCTGTGCAGAAAAGCCAGAAAAGCTAAAATATTTAATTCTATTAGATGCAGCTGGCGTATATGAGTCCTCTGCTAAGAAAAAGGTTATAGAAAAAATAGCCAAAATTGGTAAACCCTTAAAGAAAATCCCATTAGCAGATAAAGTATTCCACAAAATTACCGGTTCGACTGATTATTCTAAAGCTCCGGAGAATATGAAGCAAACCCTAACAAACATGCTCGAGTCAGACAAAAATCTAGATTTTAGTAAAGTGGAGACCAAAACTTTTATCCTGTGGGGCAAAAAAGACACGGTAACACCACCCCGGCAAGCTACCGTTATGTACGAAAAACTACCAAATGCGGAATTGAAGTTTTATGCCAATTGGACTCATGCGCCATATATTTCTAGCCCAGATGAGCTAGCGCGAGTGCTAACGGCTCTAATTCAGAGGATTAAAAAGTGAAACACCACTTTCTAGGGCTTGCGGCAAACTATAGTAGAAAAGAGCGCCTGGCGCATACTTTTGCGGTAGGGCGAAAAAAAGACTACCAAGAGCTTAGTGAGTTTTTGAGGCAAAAATATGAAGGGGAAGCAATACTAACCAAAAATGGGCGCTCGGCATTAGCATTAGCGCTTAAAGCTTATTTTGAACCGGGGGATGCAGTGATCGTAAATGGGTTTACTTGTTATGCTGTATACGAAGCCATAAAAGCAGCCCATCTTACACCAGTCTGGGCGGATATTTCAAGTGAAGATTTGAATTATAATGCAACAACTTTGGGCAGACTTGAAATATCTAAAAACGTTAAAGGCATTATTATCCAAAACTCGCTCGGAAACCCGGTGGATGTAGCGACGGTGGAAAAGTTTGCCAAAAAGCACAATTTGACAATCATTGAAGATCTCGCGCACTCGGCGGGGGTGAAATACCCAGACGGGCGGGAGGCCGGCACAGTGGGGGCGGCAGCGGCGTTTTCGTTTGGCAAAGACAAGGCAATTGATACAATATCTGGCGGGGCGGTAGTATTGCGTTACCCCCATAAAAACGTCATTAAAGCGCCTAGCAAACTTCCGAAAATCTCTGACACTTTGAGGGCGAGATTTTACCCGCTGTTTGGCGCTGTCGCGCAGGGTTTGTCATACATATACCTTAGCGGCGCCTGGATGCGCGCCTTAGTTAAGATTCACTGGGTAGAAAAATCGGCGGACAATACGCTAGACTTAGACCGCAAGATTGCGAAGTTTGAAGCGAAATTAGCCCTACGGCAGTTTAAGGCTTTAAAAAAGTCGGGCGAAAAGCCACTGAGAGAGTTTTGCCTGGTGCGCGACAGAAAAGAGGTGCTGAAAAAACTACAAAAATCTGGCTATTATTTTGGTGGGGTTTGGTACGAGAAGCCGGTGTCGCCTGAGCGGTATTACAAAAAAGTTCATTTTCCGGAAAATGAGTGCCCGGTAGCGGTAGAGGTGGCAGAAAAAATCACTAATTACCCAACTTTTTACAGCAAAAAAGATTTGAAAAAAGCGCACGAAATTGTCGCAGAATATAGGGAGGAGATAAAATGAGCTGGCCAGAAGTAGCAAAAAAACACCCCGAAGCGAACTTTTTACAATCTCCGGGCTATGGTAAGATGAACGAAATCTTGGGACACAAAGTAATTGTCGAAAATTTTGACGACAAGGGGTATGCGCTGATGATAGTGCGCGACGCCAAACGGGGTAGATATTTAGAGATACCTTGTGGGCCACTGATTGACTGGGATGATAAAAAGGCTGTAAAGGCAGTGTTTGACAAAATCAAGCAAATCGCTAAGCGCGAAAAGTGTGTGTTTGTGCGAATACGCCCGCAGCTAATTGAAAATACCAAAAACTTACAGATACTAGCGGAAATGGGGCTCAAGAAAGCACCGATGCACCTTGCGGCGGAGCACACTGTGATTATAGATTTGACTCAGTCAGAAGATAAGCTACTTAGTAATATGCGCCGGCAGACCAGATACGACGTGCGCCGAGCAGATAAACTAGAAATAAAAGTAGAAAAAAGCAATGACGAGGCGATATTTAAAGAGTTTCGCGAGGTTCAGGCCGATACGGCCAGGCGGCAAAACTTCATTCCGCCAAACCTCAAGACTTTGCTGGCCGAGAGGGAAGCATTTGGTAAAAATATTATAATTTACATAGCAAAAACTAATGAAGGCGAGCCGATCGCTTACGGCATGATTATTAAGGATGGCAAGGAAGCCGATTATTATGAAGCCGCCTCAACCCCACTAAACCGTAAAATGCCGGGTGCACATGCTTTGCTATGGCAGGCAACAAGAGATCTAAAAAACGAAGGGTATGAGAGGTTTAATCTATGGGGAATTGCCCCGGCTGGTCAGCCGAATCACCGTTATGCTGGTGTAACTACTTTTAAAACTGGCTTTGGTGGCGAGGTGGTAGCATATGTGCCAGCGCACGATCTAATCATAGACCCCATAAAATATATAAAAAACTGGTTTGTAGAAACTATACGACGCAAAAAGAGGCATCTATGAAAATAGTAACGATTGAAGAACGAAAAAAGTGGGATGATTTTATCAAATCACACGAAGAGGCAAATTTTTTACAGTCGTGGGATTTTTACGAGTTCCATAAGTCTCGCGGCAAAAAAATCGTACGGCGAGCAGCGGTAGATGATAAAGGGAAGATTTTGGCTGCTTATGCCGGAGTGGTAGAGACTGCCAAACGTGGTACTTATCTTGCTGTTGCGGGCGGACCAATTATAGATTTTAAAGACAAAAAGTTAGTGCGCGAGATTTTTGATGATATCAAAAAAATGGGGCAAGAACATAAATGTGTGTTTGTGCGGGTGCGGCCACAGCTGCCACTATCTGACAATTCGCTGAAATTAATGCGTGAGTTGGGGCTGAAAAAAGCGCCGATGTACCTATCAGTAGAATATGCGGGGGTGCTAGACCTCAAAAAATCTGAGGAAGAGATACTAGCCGGAGCATCGCAAGGCTTTCGGCGGAAACTGCGCAAAGCCGAGAAAAACGATATTGAGATTACTGCCGATACAGAGCGCAGGTCTATCGAAGAGTTTTGTAAGTTAGAGAAAAAACACGCCGAGCGGCAAAAATATGTGGCGTTTTCGGAGAGTTTTCTTACCAAACAATTTGACGCATTTGCTAATAATAACGAGGTGCTAATATACACAGCGCGAAAAGACGGGGAAATACTGGCGCAAAACTTTATGATTTTTTATGGGCCGGAGGCGAGCTATCATTATGGCGTGTCATCGCAGCTTGGCACCAAATATTCGGCGGCGCCACTACTACATATGGCTGCAATGAAAGAGGCTAGGGAGCGTGGCTGCATAAGATATAATTTGTGGGGGATTGTGGGGCTAGAAGAAAAATCGCATCGGTTTTATGGTGTAAGCGAATTTAAGCGCTCATTTGGCTGCGAAGAGTTAAAATACACGCCAGCGCACGATATGATATTAAAACCAGTAAAATATCAAATTACGAAAATCGTAGAAACTGTACGCAAGAAGATTCGCCACGTATAATTGTGATATTGTATCTGAGCTATCTAATCATACCTGTTTTCGTGAATTTTTGTTCTTCATATTTTTACGATAATTAAAAGCAGAAGAGCGTATGTAAAATATGTGCTATAATAGGCATAAGTAATAAAGGATTTTTATGGCGAAAATTAATCGTAAATATATTGATAAGCACTGGATAGTGTTTATTATGCGTGGAGCTTTGGCTGGGTTGTTTGGCTTGCTCGCATTATTTGGCGGAATGGCAAACATTGAAAGCGTTGTAGCAGTGCTGAGTATCTTTCTATTAGTGATGGGCATAGTAGATTCCGTAAGTGCTCTTTATAACTCCACCAAAAAACATGGTTGGATCAATTCGGTGATCGATGCAGCAGTAGACGTAGTGGCAGCAGTAGTATTATTATTCTTTGCGCGGAATGATTTGGTTAATAGCGTAATTGTCTTGTCAGTATATACAATCGTGTCGGGGTTAATCGACATCTTCCACGGTTTTTTTTCTACTCTAGATCCAACTGACAGATTTATCCGTATACTGGCCGGCGCTTGTGGCTGTATCATCGGTGTAGTAATCTTGAATGCTGGGGACTTTGAAATGACGACGTTTATTAGATTCTTTGGTGCTTATATACTGATCGTCGGGGTGACAAGTTTGATTTATGGCGTGCACAATCGTGCACAAAATATCGAAGATAAAATCGCAAGAAAACAAGCAAGGAAAAAGAAAAAATAGCTCGACTATGCTATAATAAGGTTTCAAGGAGATCTTATTATGTCAGCTATCAAAAAAGCAATTATAACTGACGCTGGGTTTGCCAGTCGTTATTTACCAATCACTAAAACTATTCCAAAAGCTATGATCCCGATCGGAGCAAAGCCAGTGATGCAGCTTTGCGTAGAGGAATGTGCTAGTGCTGGAATTGAAGAAATCATCATCGTAGCCACACCAAACACGAAATCTAAAGAAATCTACGAAGATTATTTTCATAATAAAGCCGAAAATGTAAAAACTTTATTAGACAAACAAGGTAAATCTGATCGTTTCGAAGCAGTAGAAAAAATCTTGAATTTCCCAAAAATTACAGTGATAGAGCAAGACCCTAGCCTACCATATGGTAATGGTTCGCCGATCGCAACAGCAAAAAGCTTTATTGGCGAAAATGAGCCGTTTGTAGTGTTGTACTCGGACGACGTAGTATTTGGCAATTCAGCTGTAAAAGAATTAATTGAAGCTTATGAAAAACACCCAGATGCGGCAGCAATTATTTCTGGACAGTTAGTGCCACATGAAGAAATCAAAAAGTATGCTTCTATTGATTACGACAAAGAGACTGGTATATTGCACGGACTAGTAGAGAAACCAAAACCAGAAGATGCAGCCTCGGATCTCGCATCTTATGGGCGCTACCTATTAACTCCGGCTGTGTTCGAATATCTAAACCCAGATTTTACTGGACTAGATGGTGAGCTATGGACGGCTGATGCAATTGCACATCTTATTCCAACTGGCAAAGTATATGTGAAAGAAACCACCGGGCACTGGATGACTACCGGTGATCCCAAAAATTATTTCTTGGCACACTTGGAATATGTGCTATCTGAAACCGATTACGGTGAAGATGTAAAAAAAGCCATAGAGGCTTACAAATAATCAGTGATATAATAAAGTAAAGGAGGAAAAGCATGAATACAGCGGAGTGGATACTAGTAATTATTCTGAGTTTAACGCTATTAGTGTTTTTAATTGTCGGAATAGTACTACTAGCTAAACTAATTGGGCTCAGCAAGGAAGTCAAAAAGGTAGTAATAGAAGGTCAAGACATTGCTAAAAATACCAATGGCATTGTATCGAATGTTAAGGGTATGACCTCGATTGGCGGTACAATGGAGATGTTTGTAGACAAATATGTCACACCAAAATTGAAAGAAAAAATTAAAGAAGTTAAAGAGAAAAAGGAAGGAACTAAAAATGACGAAGGAAAATAAGTGTAAAAAAGGTGGAACAGGGAAGTTTTTCTTAGGTGCAGCGCTCGGTGCACTAGCTGGGGCAATTGCTGGCAAGTTTGTCTCTAAAAAAGTCGAAGAAAACGAAGGTGAAATCAAAGAAAAACTTGACGAAGTAGGCGAAAAAGTAGAAGAAGTCAAAGAAAAGGCTGCTGATAAGGTGGAAGAGGTCAAAAATAAGGCTGAAAAAGTAAGTAAGGCAGTAGAGAGCGAAAATAAAAAAGTAGAAAAAACTGCTACAAAAGAGACTAAAAAGGTTGGGAAGACTGTAGAATCTAGTGCTAAAAAAGTTGGTAATACTATAAAAAACAGCGCTAAAAAAGTAGAGAAGACTATTAAAAATGCCTAAAACGCAGCTAAAACCGAGTGATTTTGTACACCTGCATAATCACACGCATTATTCGCTGCTAGATGGGCTAACTAAAGTTCCAGAACTTGTAAAGTATGTTAAAGAACAGGGCATGGAGGCTGTGGCTGTAACTGACCACGGCACCATGTCTGGATTGGTAGAGCTCTACAAAGAATGCAACGCAGCAGGCATCAAACCCCTACTTGGGTTAGAGGCCTATGTTGCCGCACGCAAATTGACCGACAAAGATCCCGCGCATGATAAACAGCGGTTTCATATTACATTAATCGCTATGAATAATAAGGGATTTGAAAATCTCTGCCGGATCATGAGCAATGCCGAGGAATATGGTAAATACTATAAGCCTCGCACCGACCACGACGAATTAGAAAAATACAGCGAAGGAATTATTTGTTTGTCTGGCTGTATGGGGTCAGAGATCTCGGAAGCAATTCGTGCCGGAGATGATAAGCGCGCCTATGAGCTAATAGATTGGTATCGCAATGTATTTAAAGATCGCTTTTATCTAGAGATGCAGGACCATGGCCATCCAAAATCTACTACTCATTCGGCCGAACAAAAACGCGTAAATGATTGGCTAATGGCGCATGCAGACGAGTTAGGCCTGCCACTAGTAGTGACGTGTGATGCACACTATCTTACTAAAGAAGATCAAGACGCGCATGAGGTGCTGCTTTGTATTGGCACGGCGGCAAATCTATCTGACACAAATCGCATGACATTAAAAGATTATGATTTACATGTGATCCCAGCAACCGAGATTATTGAACACTGGCAAGACACTTGCCCAGAGGCGGTAAGAAATACTAAACGGATCGCAGATAGATGTAATGTAGACTTGCAACTAGGGCGAATCTTGATCCCAAAGTTTCCGGTACCAGAGGGGGAAGACGAAAAAACTTACCTAGATAAACTAGTATTCCGGGGGCTGGTTTACAGATATGGTGGTAAAAAACTCAAAGAAGTTACAGACCTGACTGTAAAAAAATGCCGCGATATTTTGGAAAAGGTAGATAAGGAACGTGACGAAGCACATCAGATTCTACCGCGTATCGATTATGAGTTATCTGTGGTAGACAAAATGGGCTACAACGGATATTTCTTAATCGTGCAAGATTTTATTAACTGGGGTAAGTCGCAGCGAATCGTGTATGGACCTGGACGTGGATCGGCAGCTGGGTCTATTCTCGCTTATGCGCTTCGTATTACCGAACTAGATCCACTAAAGTATGATCTACTTTTTGAGAGATTCTTAAACCCAGATCGTATTTCTATGCCAGATATCGATACTGATATCCAGGATACTAGACGAGATGAGGTAATTGAGTATTGTAGTAATAAATACGGGCATGATAGAGTATCTAATATTGCGACCTTTGGTAAAATGATGGCCAAAAACGCAGTGCGCGATGTGGCGCGGGTACTAGAGGTGCCGTATGCTGAGGCAGATCGGTTGGCTAAGATGGTGCCAGACCCGGTGATGGGTCACCATGTACATCTAGCCGACGCTATTCGTGACGTACCAGATTTGAAACAAGAGTATGAAACTAACCCTACCGCCAAAGAAGTAATAGATTTTGCTTCGCGACTGGAGGGGACTATTCGCAACCACGGTGTACACGCCTGTGGGGTGATCATTGCGCCGGATGATTTAGTGAAATTTTTGCCACTAGAGGTATCAGCCAAAGGACCAATTGCGGCACAATTCCCAATGGGACAAGTGGAAGAGCTAGGGCTACTTAAAATGGATTTTTTGGGGTTATCCAACCTATCGGTGATTAATAATGCACTCAGGATGATACGTAAAGTCTATAATAATGATATAGACTTGTCATCTCTACCGCTAGACGACCCCGAGACTTACGCGCTTTTGCAGCGAGCCGAGACTACCGGTGTGTTCCAACTAGAATCTGCTGGTATGAAGCGATACCTGAAAGATCTAAAAGCGTCGTCATTTGAAGATATTATCGCTATGGTAGCTTTGTATCGTCCGGGTCCGATGCAGTTTATCGATTCTTTTATTCGGCGAAAACACGGCGAAGAACCAATCACTTATCTGCACCCAGGTCTCGAGAACTCACTCAAGAGCACTTATGGTATTATGATTTACCAAGAGCAGTTCATGCAGATTTCTAGGGAATGGTGTGGATTTACTGGTGGCGAATCGGATACTTTGCGTAAGGCGGTGGGGAAGAAAAAGGTAGATTTGATGAAGAAATTGAAGCCGAAATTTATCGAAGGGGCGATCACAAAAGGTGGCGCCACTAAGGAAATCGCCGAGACTTTTTGGGAGCAATTGCTCGAATTTGCTAACTACTGCTTTAATAAGTCTCACGCGGCGTGCTATGCCCTGATTGCTTACTGGACAGCATATCTCAAAGCACATTACCCAGATGCTTTTATGGCGGCACTAATGACAGCAGATATGCGTTGGACGGACCGCTTAGCAATAGAGATGTCAGAATGTAAGCGCATGGGACTAAAGGTGCTTGGGCCAGATATTAACCAATCTTACGGTGATTTTGGCATTGTAGGTGGGGAGAAGACAATTCGGTTTGGCTTGTCTGGCATCAAGAGTATGGGTAAATCTCTTGTGGAAGATATTGTAATTCCCGAGCGCGATAAAAATGGACCGTTTAAATCGATCTGTGATTTTGCTAAGCGTGTGGATAGCACCAAGTTTAACAAAAAATCGTGGGAAGCAGCGATCAAAACTGGGGCGTTCGATAGATTTGGGGCCTCTAGATCAGATTTATTGTTTAATCTCGAGGCAATACAAGCTTATGGATCTAAAATCCAAAAAGATTTAGGCTCTGGGCAAACCGACCTCTTTGGCATGATGGGTGAAGCTGGAGCGGTGCCGGAAGTAGAAATTAAAACAGCGCCGGTACAGCACCCAGAAAAAGAGCAGTTACTTTGGGAACGCGATCTAATGGGATTATATCTCTCGGCACACCCGCTGGATAAGTATGACACCTATTTTGAAGAGCAGACCCACCCGATGAGCCTAATTACAGCCGAAAACAATAATCGCATGGTAACAATTGGAGGTATCATCACGGCGGTACGGACAATTTTGACTAAAAAAGGCGACAAGATGGCCTTTGTAAAGATTGAAAACAAGTCGGACGAGACAGAGTTTATCGTGTTTCCGAGTACTTTTGCAGAATATGGTGGGAAGTTAGAGGTAGACAATGTAGTGAGGGTGCAGGGTAAAGTCAATGCCACCGATAAAGATGGCAATGTGACCTCTGATGTAAAGATATTGGCTGAGACGATAGAGCTGGTATCGGATGATATTTTGGAAAATTATCAATCTACCGGCACTAAATTAGCTGCGCCGGCGCCGGCAACAAGCAATAACCGGAGGCGAGGGAAGACTTCAGCCGAACGGGTGTATAACAGAGGTAGTGGCGCGAATGAAGCGCGTAATGTTTCTCCGACGATAGATGCACCACGCGTACTAAAAGAACCACCCAAAGACCCACGCAAAGAGAGGTTGTATATCTTGATCGAGAATCCTGATGATATGGAAACCCTAAGCGCCATACGTCGACTGGCAGATTTAAACCCAGGCTTCCAAGAGGTAGTGTTGGTGCTAAAAGACGGGGAACGAAAACGGCCGCTTAGAATGCCGTTTAAGGTAGAAGTATCGGATGATTTGCTAGGAAAGTTAAAAGAATTGGTGGGGGATGAGAAGGTAAAAACCAATTAATCTTACTCAAGTTTCGGTATAATGTTTATGTTTTTACATTTTTTTTCAAAAATGTAAAAAATGTGCTACAATAGTACTTAGTAATTATAGAATCTATAGTTGACATTACGTGAAAACTATGATATTATAAGTAAAATTAACAATATTAACAGTAGTGGGATAAGGAAATATACTGATGGACCAAAATGCGGAAATCCTCAAAAATGCAATATCCGGCAGTCTAAGAATTATCGAACAAGACCGTGAAAAAGAAATCATTTCACGCCGCTTCGGGCTGACCGGCTCTAAAGAAACTCTTGAACAAATTGGCGAAATGTTGTCAATTACTAGAGAACGCGTTCGCCAGCTTGAAAAAGCAATTCTTATCCGTCTCCAAATTTCCGCTGAGGAGAACCAGATACCGGAGTTAGCCGCTGCTGAAAAAATATTGATTCGTAATCTTACTGAAATGGGCCGTGTGGCAAAGATTTCTGACCTTGCTGATAAAGTATATGGTAGGGATACTACCACACCTGAAAAGACTGGCATTTATTTTATTGCGACTTTTTCAAAAAGTCTTGCTGTAGTGGAAGAAAATGACCGTTATTATGCAGCTGTAGGAATCGCCGAATACGGTGACAGCAAAGCGATTCGCGAGAAGGTCGACGAAGTAGTGAAGGTGGTCAAAGAGAATAAAAAGCCGATGAGCATAGACGAGCTTGACAATAAGCTAAATTATGAGCACCCAGACTATATTAAGGCCGTAGCGTCAATTTCTAAACTGCTTGCTACCTTAAACGGGTTGTGGGGCTTGGCAAAATGGCCATCCGTAAACCCGAAGAACATTCGTGACAAAATATTCGTAATTTTAGAAACTAAAAAAGAGCCGATGCATTTTTCTGAGATCGCCAAAGAAATATCTTCATCTAACTTCAAACGCAAAAATGTTACAATCCAGGCAATCCACAACGAATTGATAAAGGACGATAGATTTGTACTAATCGGGCGTGGAATCTACGCGCTGAGTAGCTGGGGTTATAAGAAGGGGACTATCTCTGATATTATTAAGTCTATTCTCGAGAAGTCTGAACAGCCTTTGTCGCGCGAGGAGATCGTAAAGCAAGTACTGAAAGTGCGTAAAGTAAAAGAGACCACTATTCTTCTGAATTTACAGAACAAAACCTTGTTTAAAAAAATTAGCAAGAACTCTTATACCCTAGCTTAATATATGATAAAATAGTTTTATGGAACAAGTCATACATTTTATTTTAATGCCGATATTTTGGATTCCCGTGGTGGGTGTTTTGGCGTTTTTAACTTATCGTAATTATAAGAAGTTGAATCAATTAAAAGTTTTGAATGTCGACTCGGTGTTGCTAATGCTAGAGATTCCGCGTACCAATGACAAGCAAGAGCTCGCGGCCGAGCAGTTATTCGCTTCGTTGCACGGTATTCTTCGTGACAAAAGGGAATTAAAAAACAGCGGCGGCGTACAAGAACATTTGTCGTTTGAAATTGTATCGACATCTGGGCAAATACGATTTTACGTATGGGTGCCAAAAGTATTACAGAGTTTTGTTGAAGGGCAGATTTATTCACAATACCCGACGGTACAGATCTACAAGATGAACGAAGATTACGTCGATGCGCGCACTAAATATCCAGTAAGCTATTCTACCGAACTGTCTCTTACCGAGAACGAGGCTTTACCGATCAAAACTTTTGATAGTTTTGAGGTAGACCCGCTGGCTGGCATCACTGGGACTTTGGCCAAGCTTGACCCAGAGCATTCAGAAGAAATGTGGGTGCAAATTTTGGCACGACCGATTCCAGATGATTGGCATAAAAATACTACAGATCGCTGGGTGCGGAAAGTCAAATCAGGCAAAAAGTCACTCTTTGGCGGCACTGGGATAGATTGGACTTGGCTAGTAGAAATACTAGGTGCGCTATTTCGCCCACCGGCTGGGGGGACCAATTCTGATACTAAGATAGAGTTATCTGAGCGCGACAAGACTCGGATCGCTAAGGCCGAAGAAAAAGCTACCAAGCTAGGCTACGAGGTAAAAATCCGCCTGGCTTACCTGGGCCAAAACCAGACTGATGCTAAGCTCAATATGCAGGCGTTAGTAGGGACATTTAAACAATTTAACTCTACTAACCTAAACGGATTTAAGCAGATCGGCGGCAGCTTTAATCCAACAGATCTAGACTCTTACAAAATGCGACAATTTTCTAGTCGTGGGTTCATCCTGAATATTTCCGAGCTGGCTTCCGTGTATCATCTGCCCCACACTTCGGTAGAGACGCCAAATATTGTATGGGCTTCTTCAAAGACGGCTGAACCACCGGCTAAATTACCAGTACTTACTGGCGACACCGCTACGGATGAAAACATTTCCGCTTTTGGGCTAACCAATTTCCGGGGGATCAATCATCAGTTTGGCTTGCTGCGCCGCGACCGTTCGCGCCACGTGTATATTATTGGCCAGACTGGAGCAGGGAAAAGTGGCTTACTCGAGTTAATGGCGCTATCCGACGTATTTTATAATCAGGGTTACTGTATTATCGATCCGCACGGAGATTTTGCGATTGACAATCTACGTTTTGTGCCAGAGTCGCGGGTAAAAGATGTAGTGTATTTTAACCCGGCCGACACGGCATTTCCAGTGGCGTTTAACCCGCTCGAGATCACCGATCCGTCACGCAAGCCGAACATTTGTTCTGAAGTAATTGGCGTACTAAAAAGGATGTTCGGCGATTCGTGGGGCCCTAGACTAGAGCATATTCTGCGTTATACCCTGCTAGCACTACTAGACCGACCAGAGACGACTTTATTGGATATCTCGCGGCTTTTGACGGACAAGGAGTTTCGTAAAGAGACTTTGGAATATTGTAAAGATGTGACGGTATTGCAGTTCTGGAAGCACGAGTTCGGCCAGTGGAACGAAAAACAAGTCAACGAGTCGATCGCGCCAGTGCTCAATAAGGTAGGTGCTTTTACTGCTAACCCGATTATTCGCAATATTATCGGCCAGCCAAAATCGTCATTTGACATCCGCAAGATTATGGATGAAGGCAAGATTTTGGTAGTAAACTTATCAAAAGGCCTAATTGGCGAAGATAACGCTGGCATACTGGGGGCGTTCCTCGTAACCAAGGTTCAGTTGGCTGCAATGTCGCGTTCGGATATCCCAGATGTAGCGGATCGGCGACCGTTTTATCTCTATGTAGACGAGTTTCAGAACTTTGCGACAGATTCGTTTGCGGTGATTTTATCTGAGGCGCGCAAATACGGCCTAAATCTGACAGTTGCCAACCAATATGTAGCTCAGATGACCGATAGCGTGCGCGATGCGGTGTTTGGCAACGTTGGTACTACGATTAGCTTCCGGGTATCAGCAGATGATGCGCCAGTGCTGGTCAAGCAATTTGAGCCGACTTTTGAGGAGTCTGATATTATCCAGCTCAACAACCGCCACTTTGTGATATCAATGATCATCAACGGTGAGAAAGTGCCGGCCTTCTCAGCCACTACGCTTTCTATCCCTGATACGCCGAAAGATAATTTTGATGATATTGTAGCTTGGTCGCGCGAGAATTATGCTCGGCCAAGATTAGAGGTAGAGGCAGAAATTCGCGAGACGATTGAGCAATCCGAGAAATATAAAAAGAATCTATCAGATTCGGGCCGCCAAGAGCCCAAGCTGGTGATAGATAGTAAAAGTCAGCCAGTGTTTAAGCCAGTAACGCGCGAGAATAAGGAGTTTTCTACTGATATCCGAACCAAAGGCCCTAATTTTTCTACCGAACAAAAACCGAACTTAAGATACAAGAGCACGTCGCTGCAGACTGATTTTCGCCGGCAAAATATTAGCCCAAATACCGCCGAAGGCAAAGAGCGGATGGGATTAAAGGATCTAGCAAAATTAGTTAATGAGAACCAGGGAAATGACACTGAGCAAAAACCTACGCCAGCGACAAAGAAAGGGAAAAACGGCAACAAAGCCCGCGGCAAGAATGCAAAAAAAGGAAAGAAGCGGAGCGAAAAACCTGATCGATCAGCAAAATCTACCCCTGTAGTTCCCTCTGTTACCTCTATAAAACCGGAGGTGGAATATCAGGAGAAATCAACCGTAGAAATAAAGCCATCACATGATTCTCTACCCCTGTCTGCCCCTGTTAAACACACAGAGGATTTCG
Organism: Candidatus Saccharimonadota bacterium; assembly: GCA_017511645.1. Taxonomy (GTDB): domain Bacteria; phylum Patescibacteriota; class Saccharimonadia; order Saccharimonadales; family Saccharimonadaceae; genus Nanosyncoccus. Next base: position 28,627 of record JAFWJH010000002.1, on the reverse strand, counting down.
CCGAGAAAGACAACTCGGTAGATGGGTTTTTGTCGATCAAGCACTAATCAAAACACTAATCATCGCTAGAACTTAATGATAAATCTGGGCAGAGAATTAAAAAATTCAAAAAGCCCAGATTTTTGGTGAAATATAAAAATATGAATAAAAAATGGACGCACTCGCAATCGGCTTTTTACCATAACCTTAATGTCGTACAATATACCTTTTAGGACATTAAGGTTATGTTTATCAGACGGTTAAGTTATCGTGTAAAATGGAGAAATAATTCTGGCGAACGGAGAATTGCTCCATAATCCATATTCTCACTCCACTCTATAGTGACGCTAAATGGTGTTATAAAATACTCGAGGGCGTTTACATGACTAAGATTTTGATGAAAAATACAACAGCCTAAATCTATTTATATTCATGGAATAGATTTATGATTAGCTATCTATCGACTAAGCCGATTTTAAGGAGTTTTTGCGGATTTTTGGGCAAATTTGCCGATTTGACAATTCCCTATGTTTATTTCCCTATTTTGTATTTTCCCTGTTTGCGGAGAGGTTTTAGTTCCCTTTGATGTATTTTACCTTGTTCTTTTCCGAACAAAAACCGAACAAGGGAAGAGAATTGTTGGAATTATCACAACTAGAACAAAAACCGAACAATTCCCTGTTCCAAGAATCTATTGTTAACTACGGTGCATCTACCACCCATGGGCTCACCGCAGTGCCATTGCCAGATTTAATTGTGGTATTGTTATTAAGTGAAATGGCCGGGCGCACCCCGTACGTGCGGTTCACGCGGTTGTAGCCCAGGTAGCCATCCGAGGTCAAGGCGAACTCGAAAGCGTAACCGTTCGAGTAACGGGTAGTAGGCGAAAGCAGCCAGAAATAGCTACCAGAACGCAGGTAAGAATTAGCGTGGTAGGCGGAACCTTGAGATGCAGTAGATTTACCAGACCCAGCAAAGCTTACTTCATCTGCTGTAAGAAGAGCAATTGGATAAGTGAGTTGGCCGTTGCCGTTGTTCTTGTCGTTGCTTGTAGTAGTACTATAAATATCTACTATGCCACGAGGACAGTTGAGCGTTGGAGGGTTAGTTGTTGTCGTGTTCCTAATATACGATCCAAAGTAGTATTGAGTTAGATTACTGGTACCATATGGAACTATAGTAGCAGAGTCCCCAAGCGGAGTAGTCCAAGAAGTACCGCTGTTCAAGGTACGATCATTGCAATAACCAGCATTTGGTTCTAAGATGTTAGTATATGATGATAGATTGGTAGAATACCAATCTTCTATAAATTGTTTAATAATTGATGGATTAGTGTTGGTAGTTGTATCGTTACCAGTAGCGCCAAAGATGGTGCTCACTGTTTTGGCGGTAGTAGTGCTAGCTGCGAGTGAGCTATATGTATAGCCTACGGCGTGGATGTTTTGGTATTGTAGGCCAGTATAGCTCTTACCAGATACTGTAGCAGAACCATTATTAAATGGCGAAGTAGTAATCTGAGCATTATCAGTAGCATTTGCACAAGAATTAGCTGTAGTACCAGTAGAATATAAGCCATTATAGACCATCTTTACACCGCCACTGGCGGTAGTTCTGACTATTCTCCAGCAAGTGTCACCTAGTCTAACATAGTTTGGCCAAGTTACACCATCACCCATAGAACCATAGCTACTATCGTCACTAGTGCCGCTTAGGTTGCTATCCAATATGCCACGGAAGTAATAAATATCTGCTTTGGCACCATCTGGCTTAGTGTTATCACTATCTGCGCCAAAAGCATCAGTAGCAGAATTGTATTTAAATACTCCTGAATTAGCTGTGGTGATGGTAGCTTGGATACCAGTGTTTTCATCTGTATCATTGGTTTGTACTCTAGAGCCACCAGTCGTCCATTCTGCTATTACTTCATCATAAATAGTTGGCTGGCTCCACCTAGCATACAAAGTAAAAGTATTATTGCCAGTAGTATAGTCTATGTCGTAGTTTGCACCAGCGGCATATTCAGTGCCAGTACAGGCTGCATCATCCGCTACTTGGACTGTGCACCAACCTCTAAAGGTGTAGCCAGATCTAGTTGGGGCACTAGCTAAGGCGACGGTATTGGTGGTAGTATCTGCATTACCTGTCTGTGGGTTAGGATTTGGCATGCTCATTACAGTGTCTGTAGCATTTTGATTGTAAGTAATGCTGTATGGCACTAAATTAGTAGTAGCGGTGATAACAAAGGTGTTGGCGTAATTGCCTGGCACTGTATTGCTATCTACCCTAGCGCCGATAGCTATATTGTAGCCGTCTGGAACTGAAGGAGTAGTGGCACTATCGGTTTTAGCGATGGCTACTTGGTCTATGGTGCTAGCGGGGGCTGGCATATAGTCTGTATTTGAGACATTTGTATCATTAATAGAATCATATAAAGTGCTTGGCCTGTAGCCCCAAGTATTGTTTAGGTGATTGTTTTCTGCATATGCATCATCTGCGTAGTCAGAAGCTGAAACGGAAGATGTGATAGATGGAATAGTTGAAGTAGTACCGCCGGTCGGAGTGTAAGACAGAGCGTTGTCACCATCCACTGAGGCAGTTATACCTAGAGTGTAGCCAGTATAGTTAGTAGTGCTAACCTCGATGTTATTGTTGGTAGTGTCGGAAGTCCTAAAAGTACCATTAGGGTTAATTGGGGCTATGTCTAGTGAAATGTCGTTTGCGCCGTCTGAAATAGATAGAGAAAGAGTAGGCAAGCCTACTGGTACCGGCGCTTCAGGCTCTCCTGCAGCAGAGGTACGACTTAATATAATCGACGGCCCAAGTAAAAATACAAAAATAATAGTAATTAACGATAATATGGGCAACCAAAATAAATGACGCCTTAACAGTGCTAACGAAGAGATTGAAAAACCGTTAGCATAAAAATGCCGTTTATTCAAAAACATGTATGACCTTTGTTTTTGTGTTATTTTATATTGTTTTTAATATAGCCTATCAAAGACTACTGCAAAATGTATGACCTATTTTGCTATTTTATTATAACATAACCATAATAATTTTAGCAAGCGCAGAATAATAAAAACAATTATTTCCAATAAGCTTTACCGGAAATGCGGACGTCGATATAAGAAAAATCACTAATTCCCTGGCCGGTGAGATAGCGCAACATACGGTCGGCATCTTCTACCGATACAGCAGCACCGCGATCGGTGATCATTTTGATATAGCCATTATAGCCGTCTAGATAAAAATCCACTTCGCGGATAGAGCCAGTGGGCAGTACGGCTTTGGTGGGCTGATAATTGAGCGCGCGAAGCTCAGATTCTACCTGACCAATATATTCACTCATACGACCAGTAATCTCGCCGCTAGTGGCGGCCGCGTCTTCGTCTATCACTTCGATAGTGGGCACATAGACCTCATTATCGGCAGCTTGGAAAAACACCTCTTCCCTTTTTTCGAAAAAGATAAAATAAACCGCAGCAAGGATAGCCACCAAGATGAAAAAACCAACACTGACGAAAAACACACGCAAACGTTTTTGACGCTTGGCTTGCTTGCGAGCAGCGAGGCGCTCATTGGAAGTCTCGAGCTTTTCCCTGCGCTCGCCAATAGTGCGACCAGATTTCATGGTAGATTTGCGATGCTCGCGCCGACGAACTAATTTGGGCTCTTCTTCCACTTTTAGGCTTCCTCTAGGATTATCTCGGCTAGGCGTTTTGCGGCGTCAGACCTGGCTTCTTTGGCTAAACTATCAGCCATGTCAGCACGGAGGCGTGGGGACTTGACGAGATGGCGAATTTCTTCGAGCAACTTATCGGGATGTTCCATCATGACAGAATCATTGACCACGGCGGCAGCGTTAGTAGCCTTGAGACGCTCGGCGTTTTTGACTTGATGGCCACCGGGGAGGCGTTCGAACGGTACTAGAATAGTAGCCTTTTTCAATGCGGCCATTTCGGCAATAGTAGTAGCACCGGCACGCGACACTACCACATCAGCAGCACCCATAAGTTCATTCATAGTAGTGTTGAACTCCCACATCCGGAAGTTAGACTCGAGATTAGCTTTTTCCCAATTTTCATATTTTTTGAGGTCGATCATATCTTCGTAATGTTTACGCCCTGCTACTAGCCCAACTGAAGTGAATTTGAGCAACTCTGGTAAAATCTGACGGGTAGTCTCGTTGAGATTTTCGGAGCCTTGTGAGCCGCCGGTGATAACTACGAGAGGTTTCTCAGGATTAAAAGAAAAGGCTTTTTTGAGTGAAAGCTGCTTAGCGGGTGAAACAGCTTTAAACTCTGGACCTACTGGAATACCAGTCCAAACATAGTTAGGGTGCTTTTCTTGCATCTCTTCAGGGATCGGCATACCAAAAGCAACTTTCTTCGCACGACGCATCAAAGCACGGTTGGCAAGGCCCGCTACGACATCAGACTCGTGAATAATATAGGGGATGCGAAATAGTCGCGCGATAAGACCTACTGGCAAACAAACATAGCCGCCTTTTAGAAAGATCACATTGGGGCGTGAAGATTTGCGAGCCAAGCGACAAAAAGCCGTCACAATGCCGCCGATAAAACCGAGAAAGCCCATAATATTGCCAAAAATAAAATCTTTCAAAGTGATATCTAGATGCACAAAATAATCGCGAAGATGCCAATTGGAATAACGGTGAAATTTGCCCGCTAAGATGCGACGGACACGGATATATGGGCCACGACCACGGTGAGTGGCTTTGATTTCGTCGCCCCAAGATACACCGATTTCGGTGGTAAGTTTGGTAACATTTTTGTAATATTTAAAATCCGTCCAGAACTCAATTTCGGCTCGGGGTTTTTGCTGTAAAATCTCACGAACTACGGCGACTGCCGGAGTGACGTGACCCCCCGATCCCCCGCCTACTACTAATATCTTCATTTGTATTTACCTCTCTACTAGTATAACATGAAAGTTGACAAACTTCACCAATAGCAAAAGCAATAAAGACCATGCTGGTGCCGCCATAAGAGAGTAGCGGTAGAGTAATGCCGGTGACCGGCACGAGGCTAGTCATGGCCATAATATTTACCACTACCTGCGCAAGTGTCCAAGAAAATACTCCCACGACCAGAAGACGATCGTTAGACTCGGCAGTGTGTTCGGCGACTTTTAGCATGCGCAACAAAATCACGCCGAAGATAGCAATAATCAAGAATAGCCCGACAAAACCAAAAGTTTCGCCCATAATTGCAAAGACAGAGTCATTAATAGACTCGGGTAAATAACCGGTAGCCTGGACAGAGTTCCCTACCCCTACGCCAAACATACCACCAGTGCCGATAGCGAGCATGGCGTTTTCGACATGATAAGTAGAGTCGGTACTTTCGCCGCCAGTAAGAGTAGTGAGCCAGGCGTCGACACGTTCCATGCGGTGCGAAGAAGTCGCCACCGAGCCGACAGCTACGGCAAGAACCAGGGCTAGCATAATGAGATACTGTCGAGCTGGCACGCCAGCAATCAAAAGCATGCCAAAGATAATTGCGATTAGCGCTACACCGGTACCTAGATCGCCCTGAGCGATTACCACCAAAAAAAGCGACAAACCACAGACAATAGAAAGTGGCAACCAAAACTCTTGCCATTTACCAATATTGCCTTCTTCCCTTTTGCGGGCAAGAAAATCAGCCAGATATATTACCATGGCGAGTTTCAAAAACTCGGCTGGCTGAAAACTTAGCCCGCCAAAATTAAACCACCGACATTCGCCGAGTTCACATTTGACGAGTGACGAGCCAACCATAGACAAGATCCAAAGTAGGCCTGATAATACTAGCGCAGCAATCATCAGAGGTTTAGCAAATTTTTTGATGTATTTGTATGGTATCCATTTAAACGCAGCAAAAAATGCGAGAAGCGACAAACCAACCGAGCGCAACTGCCCGATGAAAAAGAAGTTTGAGTCGTAATCGGTGCCGTAGGTATTGTTTAAGACATTGGCGCGCATGGGACCAATGGCATAAATTACGATAAGACCTAGCGCCATTAAGCCTAATGTGGCAAATAAAATCACCAGGTCGGATTTGTGTTTGCGAATGATTGACATCAAATAGCGCCTCCGGTAGCCGCGATAAAGATACCGAGAATAGCACAAACTCCCGCCACGATCCAAAACCGCATTACAATCTTGGCCTCACCCCAGCCTTTGGCTTCGAGATGATGATGAAGCGGCGCAGAAATGAAGACTTTTTTGTGGAATAATTTTTTGGATGTTAACTGAATCAAACTAGAGCCCGTCTCCACCACAAATGGCAAGCCGATAATTGGTAGTAGTAAAAATGAGTTAGTCATCATGGCAACCACGCCGAGCCCTGCGCCCAGCGCAAACGAGCCAGTGTCGCCCATCATAAAACGAGCTGGTGGTACATTAAACCAAATGTAGCTAAGCAGCCAGCCGACTACGGTAAGACAAAAGCCAAACAGCATAATATTACCCTGAAACAGAGCAATGACGCCAAAAGCGCCGTAGGCCATCATAGCGAGACCACCGGAGAGGCCGTCAAGACCATCGGTGATATTGACAGCATTGGCTGTGGCAACTACTGCAAAGGCAAAAATCAAAATCATCCAGAAAATGCCAACTTCAAAATTGCCGACAAACGGAACTAAAATAGTAATCCAGCCAAGTTTAGCGGCAAAGAACCAACCGAGCGCCAACCCTACTACGGAAATTAAGAAAAACTTTACCGGACCGCGCAAGCCAGCAGCGCCACGCCCTGAGCCAAAAATATTAATTACATCATCAATCACGCCAACTAATGCCCCGCCCAAGAAACCAACCAGTGGTAACCAAGTCTGCCCACGATCTAAGTTGAAAATCCAGGTAACAGCAGTGACAGAAATTACGCCAACTAGCCCAGCCATAGTTGGAAAGACACGTTTAAACTTATGCGCGTGAAGTTTGGTCATAATGGGCAAAGCTTTGCCATCTACTGTGGTTTGTTTTTGTTTTTTCCAGAACTTGTATTTATAGGCAAAGTGCGTGTAAATCGGGGTCAAAAACATAGCAAACAAAAACCCCGCCACTGCTAGCAATAGTCCATAAAATACTTCTTCGTTTATTTCACCCATATATTTATTATACCTTTGGTTTTATCTTTAAATAATTAATCGTGTAGTTAGAAATCTTGTCAAATAGATTCATAGCTTCGCCGCTATCAATACTTTGCCCCTCTCCCCACATTTTAACCATTATCACATATTTTGGCAACTCCCCCTCCGGGCCGATAAAGCCGATGTATGAGCCGACTAGCTCTGCATAAGTGTCGTCATAGGCGCCGTCACGCACCACCTGAGCGGTGCCAGATTTGCCGCCAATAGCATAGCCGGGTTTATCGATACCGCCGCGCACTTTGTAATTACGGTTGTGGATTAGCATCTCGCGCATAGCGGCGCTGGTGTCGTCGGATAAAATCTTGTCTTCGATTATGTTTTCTGGCTCTTTTTCGATAATTTCGCTGTTTTCGAGAGTACCCTTAACGATAGTTGGAGTACGGTAAGTGCCACCATTTATAACAGCAGAAAAAGCAGTGGCAGTTTGAATCATAGTGATGCCGAGGTTCTGGCCGAAAGTCATGTTAGCATAAACCGAATCACGGCCCCATCCCTCATTAGGATCAGGAATGTAACCTTCAGCTTCAATTAATTCGATATTGGTAGCCTGGCCAAGCCGAAACTTATTATAATAATAATCGTAAAGTTTTTCGCGGCCTTGCTGAGTGATAGCGCTGGGGTTGCCACCTAAGAGTTTCAGTGCGTAAATCGAGCCAGTATTAAGCGACCAATAAAGCGCGGTGCGCATATCGATGGTGCCATAAATAGACGAGCGCTGCTCGGCGTTTTGGATTTTCCAGCCATCGACAATTTCGTAGCCTTGGTTAAAGTAGGTGGTTTCAGCAGTCATAACACCCTCATTAATCGCCGCCGAAAAAGCAAAGCTTTTACAAATCGAGGCCGGCTCGTAAGGAACTTCAGTGACGTTATTGATATAGGCGGAGGCGTCCTTGACGGCGCCGTAATTAGCTGGGTCGTAGTTTGGTAAATTCGCCATAGCGATGACTTCGCCAGTGTTAGGATCCATAATAAGAGCGGCGGCATTGGTAGCCCGAGTCGAATTGATAGCATCCATCGCCAAATCTTCAATTCCCTTTTCTAGGCCACGGTCCACTGATAAGACGACATTCTTGCCGTCTTCGGCTGGGATGCGGACATTGTCGTTGCCAATAGAGAGCGCTACTTTGTTGACATCAGCGGTAGCTTTAAGTAAGCCGTCTTTACCAGAAAGTAGGTTGTTTAGCGACCCCTCGACACCGTATTGGCCAAGACCGTCGGCGTTAACAAAACCAAGTAGGCCGGAGGCCATCTCGCCTTCTGGGTAAACACGCTGATTGTTTTTTTGAAACCATACGGCGGAAAGATTTTCTTCGGCGATTTTGTTAGCCGTATCACGCGGGACATTCTTGGCGACGATGGAATAACGCAAACCCTCAGAATTATACACTTCATCAAGATTGGCAGTAATATAATCTTTAGCATAAGTTTCGAGTGCATGTTTAATGCCGTCTTTGTCAGTAACGGCTGGGTCGATAATAATTTGATAAGTAGTGTGATTCAACGCTACCGCGACTGGCTCGCCTTGGTCCATCATGTAGATTTCGCCGCGCTTGGCTACAATAGTTTCGAGCAAGGTGTGTTGCTCGTCGGCTTTGGCTACCCAAGCATCATGCTCGATAATTTGGATAAAAAATAGCCGCACCGCGATAATCGTCAGCGCAATCAATACAACATTTTTCAAAATCTTAATCCGTCGTGGCATAGAGGCGACAGGGTTGGCAACTAGGTGCTGATAATTAGTCCGCATAACCCGTAACCGTCGCGTCTTCCATCGCGGCGGCAACTGTGCTGTTTTTTGCTGCAGCGACCGAATTTAGACGTGCCTTTTCTACCGCAAGGTCGTCTTTTTTGGCGTTCATTTCGGTAATTTCAGATTCAACATTGGAGATTTCATAATCAAAGCTAGTGGCTTTAGTGCCTTCAGCTACATAAATAAGTCCAAAAACTAACGTAAGCATACTAACGATAACTATTTGGGAGATAGAGCCTAGGCTCTTTTTAGTGTGACGAACGGTATTACGGTTGCGCGCAAAACTATTGCTCGCTTCTCGTCTGGTGGTATAAGTTTGATGCATTTTCCCTCGCTAATGTTTGTTTTTGTTTGATATTTTTGCCTTGTCTTAGTCCGAGAAACTTGAGCCGAGCAGAGCTACAAGTAACTTGGCAAAAGTCTCTCGGGAAGGTCATACACTTCACACTCTCTGTGAAACTCTATATTTTGGCGGGCCAAAAGCCCATATCGCAAGTCGTGGAACTCGGGTGGAGTTTTATACTGCCCCACCCGAAAAGGAAGACTAGCGGAAATGTACCTTAACTTTTTGAGCGCGAGATTTGTTCGCAACTACGATTTGCTTTGGCATATTGCCTCCTTTTGTTTTTATGTTTTTATTTTTATCAATTCCGCTCAGCTATACGTAGCTTGGCACTACGAGCGCGCGGGTTGATAACTAACTCCTGATTTTCCGCAGTGATTGGTTTTTTAGTGATAATTTTTAACTCCGACTCTTCACCATAGCTAGACGCTGATTTGAAAAAATCTTTGACCAACCGATCTTCTAGACTGTGGAAGGTAATAATGCCTAAACGACCATTTTTGTTGAGAAGTTTCGGCAAAAGCGGTAAGGTTTTTTCGATCTCGCCGAGTTCGTCGTTGACGGCTATCCGAATAGCCTGAAAGATGCGCGCGGCAGGATGAGTCTTGCTATACTTGGACTTGGCTAGAATAATATCGGCAAGCTCCTTAGTGCTTTTTACCGGACGACTATGAACAATCTCGCGAGCGAGCATTTTGGCGCGGCCTGGCTTTTCTTCACCAAACTTTACAAAAATCTCGGCTAATTCCCTTTCGCTAGACGAGTTGACAATAGTGTCGGCAGTGAGGACTTGACTCCTATCCATGCGCATGTCGAGCGGGCCATCGTGTTTAAACGAAAAACCACGTTCTTCCATATCTATCTGCGGAGAAGAAACTCCAAAATCTGCTAGTATTATATCGAAAGTTTTTCCACACTCGGTTAACTGTAGCACCTCACTATAAAAATCTGTGTGTTTGATTTTGGTAGCTGGTGGGAACTTCTGTTTTAAATAATCTACAGCAAATTCATCACGATCTACCAAAATTGAGTCTTTATAGTTCTGTGTTACATCCAAAATATTGCTAGCGTGCCCACCATAACCTGCCGTTAAATCTAAATATGATTTACCCGGCTGAGGCGCGAGGCCAGCTAGAACTTCTGTCAATAATACAGGTATATGTAGTTTCTCCATATATCTATTATACATTGTTTGAGATCGTTCAACTAGAAACTGCAGCGGGTTTGTTTTTGTTCGTTGTTTATTTATTTCACAATATATCCACTACAATGATTGGTTCACGCTAGGTGAGCCATAGATTGTAGCCGTTGAGAGATTATTGTGTATAGTCTTTCGACCATTATAGAGTTTTATTGGGAGGTGTGTTTTAAGGAAAGAGCGCACGATTTTGGTTTCGCATCTCGCTAATATTTAATGCGCGCCATAGCTCCTAGTTGGTCGATCTCAAACTTTGTTAATGTACGACTTTCTTTTAGCGTTTTTGTTTTTTTATTCGCTGATTTAAGTTTATGATAATTTTTTACAAAAAGCAAGAGTTTTTTTCAACATTTTTCAAGCTTTAGTTTTTCACAATTGTGGAAAACTTCCCTGTTATTTTCCCGAACAAATGTAGTTGATTTTTTATATAATTATTTTTTAATAACCGAACATGTAATTATTATCAGATGTGATATAATAAAGAAAATAAGTGAGGTAAATCATGGAAAAAGAGCCGTTTGATGTGTTTCTATGGGCAAACGAAGTTGATGAAATCAAAAATAATGTTTCAGCAGAATTATTTTTGTTTAATAAAAATTACACGCCATATAAGATAAAGTATTCTGACAATCTAACTGGCGCCGTAAAGTCTATGTTTATGCAAGAAGCAGTACATTACATTATCGAGGAGGCGGATAAGGGCCTAGAGTGCCGCGAGTATGAGCGGGCAGACGGCGAGGAGAAAGTGATCTATCGCACTTCCCTTTCTAAGGTTGGTCGCGCCGAAACTTTAATCCACCTGATTGAAAATGAGTATAAAGATATCGATTACTTCTCGGAAAACGAATATGATTTTAAGAAAGTTAAGGGTATTATCGCAAAGTTTACCTACCCAGGCGAAGACGGTATGAAAACTTTCTATATTGCGAAGATTTTGCCGGCATCGGCGGCTCTGAAGGGAGCACAATCTTGGGAGATTAACGGAGAGAGCTTTGAGCCGTTTTCGGCGGAGATTGCCCTCAAGATGCCAGATGATAACCAAGTGGCAATAGTGGATGGCACGATTATTGTGTTTAACCAGGCAAAGTTTGAAAATTTGTTTCAGTATGATTATAAATCGCAAGTGATTGCCGAGGCGAAGGCGAAGGAATTGACCGAAAAGTATAAATTGTCTTTTGCGGAAGGTTTAACGCTTGATTCCCTTTTGGCGGACAAAAAACCGATTTTAAAAAAGGTCCAAGCTATGGACATTGCCGAAGAAATGCCACAAGATAAACTACTAGATTACGCTGACGAGATGCAGTTAGAATTAATGACAGATGACGACGGCTCGATTATTATTATGGACGATAAAGATCTTACAATGTTCGTAAATTTGCTCAACGAAGATTATTACGTGTCGCCGGTAAATGGGCGCCGCTACGAGATTAAGTCCAAAAAATTACTCGGCGAACCGGATGGCGAACCGCCGAGAGGCTAGGATTTATAGCTCGAAATAAGCGTTATCAGTAAAATTAGATTCGCCGAGAGTTTCGAAAGTTTTCTGGAGATCAATTTTAGCGTCCGTGACGGAGTCATTAGCGGCGAGGTTAGATTCGATCTTGGCGTAGTAACCGTTTTTGCCGTCAATTTTGTCTAGATAAATATAGGTACCCTCGCCCATTTTGAGGTCTTGACGGCGGCGCGAAACTTCACCAGCCGGTTTGAAGCCGAGCTGCAGGATGATATTTGCAGTATTTTCGTAATCTTTGACGATAGTTTCCTCTACGACATCCACGCCAGAATCTTCGATATGGCGACGGAGGATAAGCGAGTATTTGGGTGGCTTGTCCACCGCTTTCATCTCGGTACGCATCACGAGTCGCGGGAGATTCATACCCCGCTTGTAGCCGCGCGGCACATAGACTCTGTCGTGCTGCCAATAAATGGCCGAAAAATCTAAATCAATGTCGGACAATTTGTCTTCAAACTTGTCGCGACTGGTAAGTTTGCATTTTAAGATTGCCTTTTTCATAAGCTAATTATAGCACATCCAGGTCTACGATGCGGGCTTCGGCGGACCTTACACCGTTAAAATCATTTTCGATCAACTTAACAAGTGGGGTTATTTTGTATTCTGGAGTAAGAGCGAGCCAATTTTCTGGCGCGTAAAAAGCAATTAGTTTGAGATTGTGGCCACTTTTGTCTTTGATGTCTAAGCGGAGATGGTTTTGCTCGGCACCCATATGAGAAACATTAACAATATCTATGTCGACTAGGCGGAAAATCGGTTCTTCATTCCCTGCGCCAAAAGGCTCAAGAAGTTTAAGCTCGTTTAAGAATTGCAAAGATAAATCAGAAAGGTCCGCAATATCCAAGTCTGCATGAGGCCTAAGATATTTTTCTTGGTTAACAAGTTTGAGACTGCGGTAATATGCGTTGATTTTTTCGCGGAAGGCATAGAGATTTTTGCCGTCTATCCGTACGCCTGCAGCGCCAGCATGACCACCGCCACTAATAATAACGTCTTTAGCAAAATCCAAAGCCTTAGCTAAACTAAACTCGCCAAAGCTGCGACCTGAGCCCTTGAAAACACCGTTTTCTACCTCCGTTAGTGCAAAAGCGGGGCGGTGGTGCTCGTCTACCAGGCGGCTAGCGATAAGGCCAAGGATGCCTTCATGCCAGGTGCCGGTCTCGATAATCACCGGATCGTCCGACACGCCACGGGTGGAAATTTCTTTCATGGCAGATTGTTGCTCGGTTTTGCGTTTTTGATTGAGCTCTTCTAGCTGTTCGGCTAGAGCGGCAGCGTCAGCAGAAGACTTGGCGCGGAGTAATTGAAGTGACAAATCGGCAGATTTTAGACGGCCGGCGGCGTTTAGTCTAGGCCCGATCTGAAAACCGATACTTTCGGAGGTCAACTTTTTTACTCGAGCACGTGACATAAGCTCTCTTAATCCGGCACGGCGAGTCTTATCTAATACTTTTACGCCGTAGTAGCCGAGGATACGATTTTCGCCGGTGAGTAACATGTTATCGCAGATAGTGCCGATTAGCACCAAATCTAAGAGCCATTTCTCTTGGCCGGTGGCAATCAGGCCTTTTTTTACCAATCCTTGCGCTACCTTAAAGGCTACGCCTACGCCAGCAAGGTCTCTTAGGCCAGTTTTACTATCAACAAAATCTGGGCGCTTAGGGTTAACTACGGCTACGGCACTAGGGAGATCTGCGCCGCACTCGTGGTGGTCGGTAACGATAGTATCTATATTTAGGGTGTTGAGTTCGTCTATAATAGCGTGATTTCTCGAGCCACAATCTACTGTAATTACTAGCGTGATATCCTGTTCCTGGGCACGAGTAATCAAGCGCGGGCTCATGCCGTAGCCGTCAGCAAAGCGATCTGGCAGCATAATATCGATATTGCCTGACTCTACTCCTGCTAGGGTAAGGGTGTCAGCCATTACAGTGCTAGCAGTAACGCCGTCCACATCATAATCGCCATAGATAAGTATTTTTTCGCCGTTTTTGGCCGCTTGCACTATTCTATCTACCGCTTTTTCTAAATCTGGTAAGAGGAAGGGGTCGGTGAGGTCTTCATATTTGGGGCGTAAAAAAGCCTTGTCTAGCCCACGTATTTCTAGTAAGCGTTCAAATAATTTATCCATTTAGCCGATAGTCTTAGAGGGTTTACTGCCCTTTTGGCTCTTAATGACAATACTCTGAAGCTCTTTTAAGATCGGGAATTGCTTGTTGGTCTGGTAGATTTTGGTCTTACCTTTTTTGGTGACGATGAGGAACTTGCCCTCTGCCATGCGATTTAACTCTCTCTGGATGTTGCCGGGGTCTTCTTTGATGAGCTTGGCTAGGCCACGCACGTGAGTTTTGAAATCTGGATATTTAGCAAAAACTACAATAATTTTGCGGCGCACTCGAGAAGTGACAAATATATCTAACATATTACCTCGCTTAACTTCCTCTATTATAGCACGGGAAGTGTAAAAAATACAACAGTTCTGACATGCTATAATATAGATATGTTTTATGAGGTGATAGTGGGAAAAATGTTTGGCAAAAGCGAGGTTTTGACCTATGCGGCTGATAGTTCTCTCTTGCCGGGACAAATCGTAGAGGTGCCGCTAGGACGCGGCCGTGCGATTGGAGTGATTAATAAAAAAGTTGCTCAACCGGATTTTACCACCAAAAAGATCTTGAAAGTTTTGTATTCAATGCCGTTACCAACGCATCTTTTGGCGACGGTGAGATTTGTGGCGGAATATTATCGAGTGCCGTTGGCTAGCACTCTTGGGCTGATACTGCCAAAAGGGGTCGAGAAAAAGCGACGAAAAACCGAACAAATGTTCGGAAGTAGCGAAAAAACCGAACATAGCATCAACACACCGCAAATTCCACTCAACCAGGCCCAGAAAAAGGCCCTAGAAGCCCTCCAGCAAGCGCCAGGACCCACGAAACTATTGCATGGCGTGACCGGAAGCGGAAAAACTAATATCTATCTTAAAATGGCTAAAAATGCCCTTTTACGGCAAAAATCTACCATACTTTTGGTGCCGGAAATAGCACTTACGGGGCAACTTGTTCGGGTTTTTGCGAAATATTTTGGTGGCAAAGTAGTATTGCTACACTCACAGCAGACTGAGGCCGAGCGACATCTAATCTTTAATTCCCTCCTCAGCTCAGATGATCCTAAGATAGTGATTGGGCCGCGTTCTGCTCTGTTTGCGCCGCTGAGTAACCTTGGGTTAATCATTATAGATGAGGAACACGAGGGTACGTATCGCCAGGAGAACACGCCAAAATATTCGGCGATCCGGGTGGCAAGTTTTATGGCTGGAAAGCTGGGGATAGACTTAGTGTTAGGGTCAGCTACCCCTGTGGTAGAAGATTATTATCTGGCAGATAAAAAGGATGCGGTGGTAACGCTAGCCGAAAAGGCCAAATCTACTGCCATAGCGCCCGAGATTAAGATAGTAGATTCCAAAAATAGGGACAATTTTAGTAAAAATCGGTATTTTTCTAATGCCTTACTTGCCGCAATCAAAAACAATCTAGAACAGGGGCGACAGACGTTAATTTTTCATAATCGTAGAGGGTCGTCGCCCCTGACGATTTGTGAAAACTGCGGCGAAGAGATCATCTGCCCAAATTGCTATTTACCCCTAACGCTGCACGCTGACAATTATGAGCTAGCGTGCCACACCTGTGGATATAGGGAGAGAGTACCAATGACCTGTCCTAAATGTGGTACGCCGGATTTGGTACACAAGGGGTTTGGGACGAAGCTGTTAGAGAGCGAGCTAAAAAAACTCTTCCCTGGCGCGCGAATTAAGCGATTTGATGCGGACAACAAGAAGGGTGAGGGGCTGGACGCGGTGTATTCAGAAGTAAGAGACGGCGAAGTAGATATACTGGTGGGGACGCAGACTTTGGCAAAGGGGCTAGATTTGCCTAGGCTAGCTACTGTAGGGGTGGCGCAGGCCGATGCGGGACTAAATCTACCAGATTTTATGGCAGAGGAACGGACTTTTCAGCTGATTACACAAGTAATTGGCCGGGTAGGGCGCGGGCATAGCGACCAAGCAGAGGTGTTTATTCAGACTTTTCGGCCAGATAACCCGGTGATACAGCTAGCGGCGGCGGTAGATTATCAGGGGTTTTATGAGTACACGATAGAAAAGCGGCGCAGGGCTGGGTTGCCACCATTTATGTTTGTGGCGAAGCTAGAAATTACTATGAAGACAGAGGCAACAGTGCTAAAAAAAGTGCGTGAGGCGGCAAAAATGCTAGGCGAAGATAAACGACTGATTGTTTCCCCGCCGATGCCAGCGTTTCATGAACGCAATAGTAGGGGGTATACCTGGCAGATTGTAGTGCGAGCTAGGTCACGAAAAGCCCTAGTAGAGGCCTGTGCTGGGCTAGACCCGAATTTCCGCGTGACTTTCGACCCGGCGACACTACTCTAGGCTACTCTGCCACACAACGGACGGAAAAGCCGTAGTACCTGCTGTTGGAGTTGGCCGGGCCAACATTACCAGAATCGAAGCCCAGGTCGAAGGCGCTAGAACCACTGTCTACCGCGCTAGACCAATAGTAGCCGTAGCTAGCTGGACCGCCAAGGGAACCATTATTGACGATGCCGGACCGCACAAAGTAAAGCGGGCTAGCTACCATCTTATTGTAACCACCTGTAGCATATCCTGCCGTGTTTTTATCGTCCTTGGTTACTCCATAAGCATAAAGCATTTTAGAAAACTCATAAGTTCTAGTATTTGGCAATCTCCAGCCTTTAGGACAAATGGAGTTAGCAGCATTACCACCACTATAGCTAGACGAATTATTGGATGCTACTGCTGCAGTCCAGTTGTAATAGTTGCCAGCTTTACCATGGCCATCTTTATAGCCATCTGGTTCAACGTTGCCTCTATCATAGGAATAAGGGTTACTTTTATCATTCTTCCAAGTAGTAGAGTTTAAGTCTGTTGGAGCTATGGTAGCTCTTTCTGGTGTCCAAGAGATGGTTTCGCCACTAGCTGTACAGTTGGTAGTAGT
The DNA here is from genome assembly GCA_017511645.1 of Candidatus Saccharimonadota bacterium. GTDB lineage: Bacteria > Patescibacteriota > Saccharimonadia > Saccharimonadales > Saccharimonadaceae > Nanosyncoccus. The sequence continues at coordinate 11,662 of JAFWJH010000002.1, read as the reverse complement.
AGCTGTATTAGAACACGTATAACCATTGCTTGCATCATAACCTGTAGAACCATAGAAAGTAAGATTAGTATCATTAGACGTAAAGGTACGCATAGCAATACTACCATCTGGGTTGGTGGTATTGAAGTCTAGGTCTAGATTTTCTGTCATCCAACACTGACCTTCATTACTATCTAGAATGTTGTTTTGGAGTTTAGTTACCCAGTAAATGCTATTATCCCTAGTATCTACCAATTCTAGCTCTGATGCAGCACCAAAGACATTAGCCGCATTACAAATAGATGAGCTCATATCCTGCATCTTGTAATAATAGTTGGTATCCCCCGAGGTAGGATCTACTACTGGTACCTTAGATTTTCCAGCATTCTCAAAGGCTTTGGCAAGAGTAATAGGTCTAGTGGCAGAGGACGGATGAAACATGACGTATTTAACTTGACCAGTATACGTACCAGAAGCTTGAGTGCCACTGATATAGGCGGAGTAGGTAGCAGTAATTTGTGAACCAGTAGCACTATCTACAGTACCAGATTCTTTTTTGGCTACCCAATCCCAGGTACTAGGTATAGTAGCGAAGTTAGGTTCTCCTACAGCATAAGTAGGGTTAGTAGTAAGAGTATTATCTAGAGATGTGATTCTAAAGGACCAAGAAGAAGTAGTGTCTTCACCACTATATATACCAGTAGGGATATTACTACCGGTACTACCAATAAGGTTAGTATTACCTTCTGTACCATTACTAGAGCCGATAGTATAGATAATATAACCATCCTTATCATTACAATAAACTGTAAAAGTAGTAGGATTACCACCTAGATTAGTATTACGTGTATTATTCTCTAGATTAGCAGTATGAGTGTTGTTGACACTTTGGATAGTACAAGAACTGGGTAGTGTGAGAATGAAATTGTCTACTCCAGAAGTATCCGCAAAGACAGAAGTATTAAGATAAGAACTATAAGAACTAATACTCGCTATAAAGCCTAATATTAACAATACTATACTATATAGATATATCTTAACTAATTGGTGGCCCATCTTTTTTACCTCACTTAGATTTATTTAAGCGTTAAACTCTTGTGGTGCCATTTATTAACGGGAATTAACAAAAATGGCACCGCAAGGGGTGCTATAACCTAATCACGATAGCCGCGTTCATCTACGCAAACATCTTGAATGGTAACCTCGCGGTGCCATTATTAACGTTTCCGTAGATATAATAAAACGTGGCTTTCGCCGTAATTAAGTTATAGCATCTTCATTATACCACGAGCAAAAAGCAGATTTCAAGATCTTTTTTCTTCCCTGTTATTTTACGAAATATTCATTCTATGATATAATAGGCTTATGAAAATAATTACCACGCCCGACCCGAGGCTTCGGGAAAAGTCCGAAAAAGTTGGCAAGATCGACGACGAGATTCTCGATATTATCGAGAATATGCGCAAACTTTCCCTAGATTGGGAAAAAGACCATCCCTATGAGCTATCGGCGGCAATGGCGGCACCTCAGATGGGGGTAAACAAGCGCATCATCATTGTACGCGACGATATGGCAGACAAATCTAATGCTTCTTTTACGGCACTAATTAACCCAGAGGTGATTAAGGCCGAGGGCAAGATAAAAACAGATTATGAAGGCTGCCTTTCGGTGCCATCTATTTATGGTATGGTGCCCCGCGCTACCAAGGTGCGCGTAAAGGCCAAGCTAGAGGATGGTACAGAGGTGCGCATCAAAGCCACAGATGAGCTGGCGCGTACCCTGCTACACGAGATTGATCACCTAGACGGAGTGCTGTTTATCGACCACATCAAGGGCAAAAAAGATGCGTTTTATGAGATGAACGACAAAGGCGACCTTGAGCCGGTAGATTACGACAAAAAAATCGCTAACAACAAGAAGCTGTTCCCTGATGAATAAGGTTATTTTCTTTGGAAATGGACCTTTGGCGGATGCGGCACTAGAGGTAATAAAGCAACATTTTGAGGTAGTTTTTCATGCTCGCACCAGAGAGGACCTAGAGAAAGTTAAAGAAATAAAGCGCGAAATGCCAGAAGCACATGGAGTGCTGGCGAGCTTTGGGGTGATAATTCAGTCTGATGTTTTGGAATTGTTTGAGCCGGAGGGGATACTAAATATCCACCCTTCCCTATTACCACTTTATAGAGGTGCTTCACCGATAGAAAGTGCAATTTTAGCCGGAGATACGGAGTTTTCCGTTTCTATTATGAAATTAGCGCAAGCAATGGATGCAGGACCGTTATATTATCAGACTACTATCTCTGGCTTACCTCTAGATAAAACGGTGATTTATAGAGAACTGGCCGAGGCGGGCGCTAAGTGGATATGTGAGAATATCGATAATCTACCTACTCCCGTAGAACAGAACGGAGCCAGAGCGACTTTTTGCGGAAAAATGGAGAAATCTATGGGGGTTTTACATCCTGACACAGAGGGCGCGGCAGAGATTTATCGTAAAATCGTGGCATTTCAAGGCTTTCCAAAGGCCAAATATGCGTTTTGCGGCAAAAATTGCTCCATTTTAGAGGCACATATAGCAAAGCGAGGTGAGACGGCAGTGCTGCCGCTAGAGTGCGCTGACGGACAAATTATTGCGATTGACAGATTACAGCCTGACGGCAAAAAGCCGATGGATGCAAAAAGTTTTCTAAATGGCTACAAGAAGTAATTTAGACTAATTTTGAGCGGTTGGCGCGAATCTCATCTTTCATTTCTTCGATAGTGCGGGCAACGATTTCGCGGTAATCTGGGCGGTTGACCTCTAGCCACTTGGCGGCTTCGGCTTGGTCGGTGATAAGGTCGAACTCGTTGAGCTGGACCTCGGTGAGACCTTTAGAAATACGCTCACCAATGCGGACTTCTAACTCCTCTTGGACATAATCTAGAAAAGCTTGTTTCTGATCCTCCGGCATGGCCGAAAGCCCCATTTCTTGTAAAAAGTTTTCGTCGAATTTCATAACCTAATTATAACACATTGTGCTTATGCTACAATGTACGTTTTCTGGACTCGCGGGTAAAGAACTTGAGGCGGTCACCGATTTGAAGGTCGATTTTAGATGTAGTTCTCAGAGCGAGGCCACCGGTTTCGCCAGCGGTAAGCTCTTTGACGTCGATCTTTTCTTTTTGGACGGAGGTGACTTCGGCTTCGCCAAGATACTGCTTGTCCCGGACTACACGAGCGAGGAAGCCAGGCTTTACGTCGCCTTTTAACACTTCGCCGCCGGCGATAATAGAGGTCTTTTCAGTGCGGAATACGCCGAGCACTTTCATTTCGCCCTTGTCTTCTTCGACGATTTCGGCATCGAGGAGATCTTCCATGCCATGCTTAGCGTCGTCTAGTAGTTCATAAATCACGCGGTATGTACGGATCGGCACGCCGTCACGAGCGGCCATCTTGGAAATATTGATTGGCACAGAGACGTTGAAGCCATAAATCACCGTATCGCCACCGGCAGCCATATAGACATCGTTCTCGTTGATGTCGCCAACACCGGTAGACACAATATTGAGCGTAACTTCACCTTTAGTGTCAATGAGTTTTAGACTGTCTACTACAGAGGTGACCGAGCCAAGCACATCGCCTTTTATGATTACGTTAAAGACTTTGGAGTTGTCTGCCACGTTCATCATACGAAGGAGATCTGAGCTAGTGACATTGGCGCTAGCTGATTCATTAGCGAGATTTTGGGCATTAAGAAGAGCCATTTTGCGAGCGGTTTTTTCGTCTTTAACTTCGGTAAAACGATCGCCAAAGTTTGGAAGCTCTTTGAAACCAGTGATGGTAACTGGAGTAGATGGGGTAGCTTTACCCTTAGGGCGGCCGCGCCAATCCAGCATAGTACGGACTTTGCCATAGGTAGAACCAGCCACGATAAATTCACCCGTCTTTAACTCCCCACCGGTAACTAAAAGATTCACTACTGAACCTTTGCCGGTTTCCATGTGAGATTCGATCACAAGGCCTTCAGCTGGGATATCAATATCTGCTTTGAGTTCTTCGATATCGGCGGTAAGCAGGATCATATCTAGGAGCTTATCGAGATTTTGGTTCATTTTGGCGGAAATCGGCACCATTACAATGTCGCCGCCCCATTCTTCTGGCTGAAGTCCATGATTAGATAAGTCGGCCTTGGTGCGTTCGATATCGGCACCTTCGCGGTCGATTTTGTTAATAGCAACGATAATCTTAGCGTTGGCAGATTTGGCAAAGTTGATCGCCTCAATCGTCTGCGGCTTGACACCGTCGTCGGCGGCCACTACGATAACTACAATATCGGTAAGCATGGCACCGTGCTGACGAATCGCCGCAAAGGCTTCGTGGCCAGGAGTATCAAGAAAAGTGATTAGCCGATCGTCGTGTTTTAGCTGATAGGCAGAGATGTGTTGAGTAATGCCGCCAGCTTCACCCTCGACGGTCTTCTTATGGAGTAGAGTATCAAGCAAAGTGGTTTTGCCATGATCGACGTGGCCCATTACTGCCACCACTGGTGGACGAGTGACGGCTTTGTCAGATAATTCCCTGTGGACATCAGAAGTCTTGGTAGCGGTGTTTTTGCGCTCTAGTTTGACATTTTTAAGGCCTAGCTCGTCGATAATAATAGATGCGGTCTCGTAGTCTAGACGTTGATTAATGGTGGCGACGATGCCGTTTTTAAAGAGAGTGCCGATTAGCTCGGTAACAGAAAGGCCGAGCGCTTGAGATAGCTCGTCTACGGTAATAGAGCCAGCGATTTGAATAGTTTTTTCTTCCATAACTCTCCTTTCTGTTTTCTTAGTACAAAAAATATATAAACTCCCTTAATTTTACCACAAAACGCGAAAATATGCTATAATGGTAAGGCAGTCCCGGGTAGCTCAATGGTGGAGCAAGAAGCTGTTAACTTCGAGGTTGCTGGTTCGAGTCCAGTCCCGGGAGCCAAAATAGGCGCACAACCCCCCTTGTGCGCCTATTTTGTTAGATTCAAAAGTTATTTTCTCAGATCTACATATACACCATCTGGATGATAGTCGGCATCATCGTGGTAGCTGAAAGCATGGCCGTATGCGTCTCGTTCGGCATCTTTCCAAAAATAAATAATTGCGTGACGCGGCTCCGACTCCGGTACACGATTATTGTCTTCTACACTATACGGCACAAAATCAAAAGTAATGTAGAATGCTCCATCTTCATCTGAAATACCGTAGCCAGTAATATTTTTCATGGTTGGCTGATCCGCCACCGTAAATTCCATATCCTTAATATAACTATCGGAAATATGGTCAAAAGTCTCGAGTTTGGCTAAATCTAGAGCCGTGGGCTTTGAGATTCTGGCAGCATGAGCCGCAATACAGGCAACAACTACAAAAGCTATCGCTAAGATAGTGATAAGCCAAGTGCTTGGTTGACAAAACTTAGAACATGACTCTACTTTTTTGTGGCTTTTTTAGATTTAGAAGTCTTCTTTGGCATTGCTAAAATCCTTATGTTATTAATTAGATTATAACAATAAAATTAGCCGCCGAAAATGACTTTGAAAAAGCCTAGTGAAACAGCAAGCATGATGAGCCCTGCCACTAATACTCCAGTGATAATTGCGAGCGTGGTTTTTTTAAAGTCCAAATTGAGAATACTGGCAGCCAATGTGCCGGTCCAGGCGCCAGTACCTGGAATTGGAATCGCCACGAAGAGAAATAGTGCGAAATAGGTGCCGTAATTCCCTGCTTTTTTGAGTAGTTTGTTGCCGGCTTTTTCGCCTTTTTTAAGACAGAAATTACAAAATTGTTTAAGTGGTTTCCATTTCCTTTTGGCCCCCCACTCCAAAAACTTACGCGCAAAGAAATAGATGAATGGAATCGGGACCATATTGCCAATAATTGCGATAATTAATACTAGCCATTCTGGCAAGCCGAGATCCATGCCGATGGCTACCGGGATAGCGCCACGCAGTTCAATTAACGGTATCATCGAAATAATAAAAACAATGAGAATCTTCCAAAGCATATCCATATTATATCATGTATAATAAAAACATGGTTATTTCAGTAATTATACCAGTACACAATGCAGAAAAATATCTAAGTCGATGTTTAGATTCGGTAATAAAATCGCTTGGAAAAATTAAGGGTGAGATTTTGTTGGTAGAGGATGGTTCGACAGATAAAACTTTAGAAATAATCGAAAGTTATCGGGAAAAGCATTTAAAATTAGTGCGCGTGTTACGAAGTAACACGCGCGGGGCGAGCGCCGCGCGAAATCTGGGAGCCGAGGTTGCTAAAGGCGAGTATCTTTGGTTTGTGGATGCAGATGATTATATTAGCAAAGATGCAATATCCAAATTGTTAGCAAAAGCAGACAAAACGTCAGCCGATTTAGTAATGATGCGAGCTAGAAGGGTTGCTAGCAATGGTCTCACCTCAGATCTTTCAGCGATAGATCCGAATAGTTCAGACTGCAAAAGCAGGTTTGTGCGCTATGGTATGGGACCATGGCAAGTACTGATTCGCCGGCAGTGGTGGCTAGATCACAATTTTAAGTTTCGTGAGGGAATAATTCATGAAGACATGGAATTAATGTCTTCTCTAATTCTTTATACTGATAACTTTGCTAGTATAAATGAGCCTCTCTATTACTACTGCGAAAACCCCGAATCAGTACTACACAAAAAAGATTTTAATCCGCACATTTTTGATATTTTTCCAGCACTAGAGGGGCTATACCAAAGATTTGTCAATGCAAAAGCCGACAAAGAATATCATGATGAATTAGAGTGGTTTTTTATTTGGAATCTCTTGATAGATTCGGCAAAAGATTTTGGCAAGTTTTCAGAAGGAAAACCCGGTTTTGAACGTTCACGTGAGATGTTGCGAAGGTATTTTCCAAACTGGCGACGAAATCGTTTCTTACGACAAAAACCTTTAAAATTGAAAATACGAGTAAGGCTAAATTATTATAAATAAACTATTTTTGCTTTTCTTCTTCTTCGAGTTTTTTGAAGGCGACTTTGCCTACAAGAGTTTGTGGTAATTTATCACGAAACTCGTAAGCCACTGGCAAGGCGTAGATTGGAACGTTGCGTTCAAGAAGGGAGCGAATTTCGCGTTCGATTTTCTTCCCTGCTTTGTAGCCAGGCTTTAATACGATGAAAGCCTTTGGTACCTGGCCTTTGTAGTGATGATCAATACCAATAACGGTAGACGTGAGTACGCCCTCATGAGAATTAATAATAGATTCGAGGTGAGTAGGATAAATGTTGTAACCAGAGGAGATAATCATACGTTTGAGGCGTTGGGCAAAGTAGATAAACCCGTCTTCGCCAAGATAACCAATGTCGCCAGTATGTAGCCAGAGTTTACCATCTGGATGCACGCGAAGTGCTTGAGCGGTCTCGGCGTCATCACCGAGGTACCCCATCATCACCAAAGGACCAGAAATACAAATTTCGCCCTCTGCGCCAACTGGTAGCTGATCAAAGGTGTCGTTTTTGACGATCTTGAGATCAGTACTAGGCATTGGGGCACCGATAATGCCGTCTTTGAAAGAGTTCTCAGGAGAAAGACAAACTGCGCCAGACCCCTCTGTCAGGCCATAGCCGACGCGAATCTTGGCATCAGAGCCATGAACTTTAAGGTAATTATTAATTTTATCGCGCAGAGTCTGATTTAAGGCGTCGCCACCACAAATTACAGCAGTGACAGATTTAAGATCATCAGTTTTTAGCTTGGTATTAATCAAAGCCTCAAAAAGAGTTGGTACGCCGACAATGAAGTTAGGTTCATTTTTTCGGATAATCTCAGCAAACTGTTTGTGTGAAAAGGCCGGGATTAAGATGCAACCCATACCTTTACAAAGTGGAGTATGGATGCAGACACCTAGACCAAAACAATGGAATAGCGGTAAAATAGATAACACTGTAGCACCTGGCACAATTTGACGAATTACCGATGCGTCACATAACGACTCAGCGTTGATGTTGAGGTTTGACAACATAACAGCTTTTGGCGCTCCCGTAGTGCCGCCAGAATACATAATAACTGCTGGGTCAGCTCCACCGCGCTCTTCGTGGTAATTTCCTTGATAGAAGTAAGAGTTCGCAATAAAATCCTCCCACAACACTACGCGATTGTCGTTGGATGGAAGACGAACTTTTTTGATGTGAAGTGTATTATAGAGCTTCTTTTTAAGGAAGCCAAGACCGTCTGACGGGCGTACCACAATGATGCGTTCGAGTTGGGCGGTATCACGAAGTTTGTAGATTTTATCAAAAACTGCATCAATTACGAGAATGTATTTAGACTCTGCGACCTTGATATAGTACTCCAATTCTTTTTCAGATGAAAGGGGGTGGACCATATTGCAAATAGCGCCAACCATATTGACGGCGTAAACCATCGTGATCCCCTCTGGCGTGTTTGGCATACAAATTGTGACGCGGTCGCCTTCTTTAACGCCGTAATTCTTGAGAGCACGAGCAGCTTTCTCAATCTTTTTGACAAAATTTTTGTAAGTGACCTTGTGGCCATAGTAGGTATAAGCGGTGTTGTCTGGCCATTTTTCGGCCGATTGTAGAATCATATCCACCATAGAACAGTCTGGATATTCAATATTGCCCGGAATGCCTTCTTCGTCATAAAATTTCAACCAAGGGCGTTCCTTGTATTCTTTTTTACTTTTTTTCACAAAATCTCCTTACGCTAATTATACCACAAAACGGGTTTTACATAAACAAAAAGACAGGCGCTGGGCCTGTCTTTTATGCGCTGTTACTTGGCGATAGAAAGAGAAATCTTGCGACCTTCTTTATCGATATCTAGTACCTTAAAATCTTTGCGCTCATTTAGAGTAAAGATCTTTTCTGGGTCGACATCAGAACCTTCGCCGAGTTCAGATACGTGAACTAGGGCTTCAACAGCTGGTGAAATCTGCACAAAAGCGCCAAATGGAGTAATACGAGTAATTGTACCCTCTACCTTTGAGCCTTTTTTGAGACCTTCGACTTCGGAGATCCATGGATCTTCCACAAGCTGTTTCATCGAAAGCGAGAGACGTTCTTTGTCGATAGCAATGATCTTGGCCTCGATAGTATCGCCAACCTTGACGTAATCCGAAGGATTGTTGACACGCTCCCAAGAAATCTCGGAAATGTGAACCAGCCCTTCGATGCCATCAACATTAACAAATACACCAAAATCTACTACACCAGTAACTATACCCTTGACGACGTCACCAACCTTAAGCTCAGCAAAGCGAGCCGCGAGGCCGTCACGGATAGCTTCCTTCTCGGAAAAGATGAGCTTATTTTCTTTTTTATTGGCATCGAGAATGCGAACTTTGATAGACTTGCCAACCAATGAATTAAGGCGCTGCAAGATCTCGTCTTTGTCGGCCGACCCTACGCGTGGATAGTGCTCTGCCGAAAGTTGAGATACTGGCAAGAAGCCGCGAATACCTTCGTATTCCACCAAAAGACCGCCGCGATTAGCATCAAATGGCACAATTTCTACCGTCTCGGCGTTGTCGAGCTTGGTTTGAATTTCGTCCCAGCCCTTATCCTTAACGGCCTTGCGAAGGCTAAGTAATACATAGCCATCTTTCATCTCGGCTTCAATGACAGAAGCAGTAACTTCGTCACCAACGCTCAAGTTGCGCGCAAAAGACGCTTCCCTGCGTGGGACCAAGCCCACACCTTGCGAACCGAGATCGATTAGTATTTCGTGTTTTTTGACTGAGAGGACAGTTCCCTTGATGGTGTCCCCTGCGATAACTTTTTTGAACGAATCTTCGTTAGCGTTCAGAAGCTCGTCCATTGTGATTTTTTTGGCATTTGCCATATTTAATATTTTCCTTCCTTAGGCCCATTCAAAAAAGTCGCTTGGAGTTGTGGCGACATTTATGAATGAGCCTAAACTATTGTAATTATATCAAAAATGCATGATATAATCAAGATATGTATCTGGCTATCGATATTGGAGCAACAAAAACTTTAATTGCGCTGTTCTCGGAGCGCGGGCGTGTGATGAAGCGTGTGAAGTTTCACACCGCGCGAGGCACAAAAGTATTCATTAATGATGTTATTGAAAATCTACGACCATTTCAAAAATACAAAGTTAAATCTATCGTGGTAGCAGTGCCGGGCATTGTACAAAAAAATTATACGGTCAAATTTGGTAATCGTGACTGGGGAGACATTGATCTTCTTACCCCTATAGAATCCTTGTTCGGATGCTCAATCTATTTTGAAAATGACGGCAATCTGGCGGCAATTTATGAAGGCTATCAACTGCCTGGACGGACGGTGTTTTTGACTTTTTCAACAGGTATTGGTGGCGGCGTGGTAGAAAATGGCAAATTGATATCTGACAAGTTTGAGCCGGGCCATAAAATATATGAATATGACGGCAGGACTGCCGAATGGGAGGATATCGCGGCGGCGAGCGCGCTAGAAAAGTTTTACCATGTGGATTATGCAACAGATCTACGTGGTAAGAAAATCTTAGAAGATGTAGCAGCGCGTGTATACCTTGGGTTGCCAGATATAGTGAAAAAAATTCATCCCGATACAATCATTTTGGGTGGTCCGATGGGCAAGATTTTTCGGCTGTATAGTAAATACTTGCCCAAAATACCATTGGTAAGATATCGTCGGCCCAAGCGCCCCAACGAGTCGGTAATTTACGGCTGCTATATCTACGCTAGACAAAAGGAGAGGGAGTAATTCCCTGTTTGACTGTGAACGAGGCGTTTTTAGAGCGGCTTAAGGGTGACTTTCCGGAGTTTAGGTTTAGAGATGGGGCTAAGTTTGCCTTTCGGCCGCCAAAAACCATCATTCTAGGGCCACCAGAGCCGTTTTCAGAGCTTTTGGCTCTACACGAGGTGTCACACGCGGTCTTAAAACATAAGACCTTTAAAATGGACGTGGAGCGGCTTAAAATGGAGAGTGCAGCTTGGGAAAAGGCGCAAGAGCTAGCTGACAGATACGGTATAAAAATAAATGAAGATTTGATTCAGGATGAACTAGATACTTACAGAGATTGGCTGCATAATAAATCAAAGTGCAAAGCGTGCGGACTAACCCGCTACCAGACCCCGGACGGAAGATATCATTGCCCAAGGTGTGAAAATTTGATCTAAAAAATCAACCCCTATAAGATAGAGGTTGATTATATAATTTAGGCAGCTTTTTTAGCTGGACCACGACGAGAGATACGACCACCCTTAGCGCCAGCTACGCGAGCTAGAGCAGGGTTAGCAGCAAAACCGCCGGTGTGACCATTTTGGCCACCTTTTTTGCCGATACGAGCATAAAACTCTTTGCCGTATTTGGCTTTGTTAGTAGCAGCAGCTTTCATGCCACCAGCTTTAGTTCCAGACATCCAGAACTCCTTCTGCCCACCAGTTTCTTATGAATTGATAAACTACCACCCTTTTACGAGTGAATATCTACATTATATCATACCGCTTTAGTTTTGTCAATATGCTTTTTCTTAAAAATATGTTTTAATTTATTTATATAATCCGAACACTATTTTTAGAAGTTCTGCACAAATTGTGGAAAAATGGTGTTGACATTATGCATATCGTGAGATAAAATAGAGGTAGTTTTAAGTAGATTAAACTGCGAGGCTACTTAAAATCATATGTATGACCTAAGGAGACCACCCGTGCGGT
>JAFWJH010000009.1 GCA_017511645.1 Candidatus Saccharimonadota bacterium | reverse complement strand
TATTATATCGTGAGCAGAATAAAGTCAAGATTTCTCCAACAAAGTTTTCCACCTAAAAAACACCGGTCACATATAAAATGTTGTAAAAATTACTTTTTATTCGGCTTTCCAAAGCCCAGCATGTTTCTCACCGTCATAGATCATTGTTGGGATACCTTTAACCCGCAGTTCGTTTTCGATAATATTACGATTTTCGCTCGTTTTGTCAGTAATCTCTGGATACTCCAAGATCTGACGAATCTCTAATACCTCGTCCTTATCGATGTCGTCAGCTTTAATCCAGTTCTCTAACTGCTCAATTGCCTCTTCCCTTGAATAATCTTCATTAAACAGGTTTTGATAAGAAATACCGTCCTCATTTTTTTCGGTAAATATATGGTCTAATAGCTGCAATGCCAGCCCAGACCTTACTTGCTCAGCCGCAAACATATACCGCACTATAATCTCAGAGTTTTTAAACTTGTAGCTATCATCAGCATCTTGTATCGCAAACGGCACCAAGCGCACATCGTATTCGTCAAAGAACCCGCTGCTCTTTTGGTTACGATAAGACATCATACATACTGAGCAGCCCGGATCAAAGATGTCTACCGCAATAGGCTTATTTTCGCCCGCGCCCTCTACCGTAATATAGTTAAAATTATAATCTTCGGCTTTGTAGCTACGAAACTTATCTGGTATCGCCTCGAAGATTTCACCCCATTCAGTAAACCAACGACCGGTCGCCTCAAAAACATTAGTTGGTTCGTTTTCGTCGATCGAACACACTTCTGCACCTAGCGAACAGGCCGAAGGTTTCGTCACATTGCAACTACCCAGCGCCCATAGCGCGAGCAGTGATTTGATTGCCGTGAGCAATGCCCACACCGTCACGATCACAATAATTACCGACAGAATCTCAATTATAACAGACAGTGGCTTTACCCACTTCGGGTGCTTGATAATCACACGGCTAAGCAAAGTATTCTTTACGTCTTCCTTAAACCCAGTTTCGCATTTTTGCAGGCGCACCTTTTTCCAAAGGCATCCCCAAGCCTTTTTAAACATTTTCCAGTAAGCTTTGCCTACCTTGGGTTTAAAAATTGAAATCACGGCTACGAATAGTCCGATCAAAGCCAAAACAATAAAAGCAGCTATACACACCATAATACTAATATTGTAGCACTAGTGGATGATTTTTTCCATTACCTTTTTGATTTTTGCAATATCTTCTGGGCGATTGTGTAGTCCGAGCGAGAATCTAATTAGTGGCGGTAGCCCCATTACGTGATCTAGATAATAATGTGCGCAAAAATATCCAGTGCGTGCCATTACATCCTCACGCGAAAGCGCCGAACCTAACAAATGCGAGTCTAGCCCCTCCACATAAAACGCCATTGTTGGGTTGGCCTCTTGATTTACTAAATGTACTTTTTCGGAAGATTCCAAGAATTCGTATAATTCATTGGCATTATTCTCTAAGTCTTGCCAAGCTTTTCTTGGCAACCCTATCAGCCACTTCAGCGCCGCACCGAGTGCTACGATTTCACCCCACGCCTGAAGTCCAGCTTCGAATCTAGTATACCTATGCTCTTTGTTTTCTGCCGATAGAATATAACCATCTTTTGTCACATCGTCTACCATACCGCCGCCAATAAATCCATCCACTAAGTTAGAAGCCACATCATCTCGCCAAACAATTACGCCAAGCGACGGTGCATACATTTTGTGCGCCGAGAAACAAATTACATCAGCTTCAATACCACGAATGATGTCTACCGAATGCGCCATGGCTTGGGCCGCATCGATTACGATAATTCCGCCGGCTTTATGTACGATCTTTACCAATTCTTTAATATTAAGAAGTTTTCGTCCGTCAAAATTACCTGCGCAATTTACTACAACCACCGCTCGCGTAAAATCATATTTTTTGGTGTCGATTGAGCCATCACTGTTTCGTTCTATCACTTCGCGCGGTAATCCAGTGTGTTTACTAAACGCCATAGTCGCGAGAAACGGTGAGTTGTGCTCGATATCGCTCGTCATCACCTTGTCAAAATGTTTCGGATCCAGCTGGTTCAAAATTAAATTAATTCCATAGGTCGTATTTAATGTAAAAGATACGGTATACTTGCGCGCTGGTAATTTTAGATACTTTAATACCAACTCGCGCGTCTCTTCGACTTTTTCATCCGTCACCACGCCCCATTTATATTTTACCCGCTCGCCACAAGAATTATGCTCGGTATAATATTTGTTCAAGGCTTCAATTACCGGCTGCGGCCTTAGACTCTGGCACGCACTATCTAGATAAACTTTCCCTTCCTCAAGATAATCAAAATCATTCATATGTTTATTATATCAAAAATCACCCTTTAGCGGGGTGATTTTTGGTTAAGATTACAATTAGCTAACTTATAAGTATATTACGCGAGCTCTACAGTAGCACCAGCTTCTTCAAGAGCTTTCTTCATCGCTTCAGCGTCAGCCTTAGCGACCTTTTCCTTTACGGTAGCAGGAGCACCATCTACGATAGCCTTAGCTTCGCCAAGACCCAATCCGGTAGCTTCCTTTACGGCCTTGATGACTGCAATCTTTTGTGCGCCGGCGTCTTTCAAGACTACGTCGTACTCAGATTTGCCTTCATCAGCACCAGCACCGTCACCACCGGCAGCAACAGCTGCAACAGCCGCGACAGGCTCGATGCCGTATTCGTCTTTAAGTAGGGTTTTAAGTTCGTTAACTTCAAGCACTGTCATATTGACGAGCTCTTCAGCCAACTTCTTGATATCAGTTGCCATAAGATTCCTTTCTTAGAATTATTATTAGGCGGTTGCTTTTTCTTCGGGTTCCTCAGCTTTTTCTTCAGCAGGCTTAGCTTCTTCTGTGGCAAGCTCTTCAGCTGGTTTTTCTTCAGCCTTTGGCTCCTCTTCAGCTGGCTTAGCTTCAACGGTCTCTGGCTTGTTTTCGAGGCCGGAAACGATACCATTGATACCAGATAGAAGTGTATCCACAACCTGAGCAATAAGTTCGTTCTTGGTTGGGAGTGAGCCGAGCGTGGTGACCTCTTCTTTGGAAAGAGTGGCACCTTCACCGTTAAAACCACCAACGAGTTCCATCTTGGCGTGAGTTTTAGCGAATTTCGTCAAAACTTTAGCCGCGTCGAAATCTTCGTCGGTACCAAGAGCGTAGAGCAATTGACCAGTTAGGCCAGAAGCATCTGTGTCTTTGTAGGCTGCAATTTCTTTCATTGCAACTTTGACAAGACGGTTCTTTACTACCTTGATCTTGATGTTTGCTTCACGAGCCATTTTGCGGAGCTCTTGTAATTCTGCTACGGTGAGACCTTCGTATTTAGCGTAGACTACCATTTTAGAATTAGAAAGAAGCTCAGTGAGATCAGCAACCAATGTGTTCTTTTTATCTTTTGAAATTGCCATAAAAAGTTCCTTTGGTTAATTAATATTTAGTTAGCTAATTGTTAAATAGCGTCACCAAATAATACAAGAATATTTCCTCGGTGGCATAATTAAACATAGATGTCGCCACTGTCTTTGGTAACTTCCCCTAGTATAGCACACTTTTAGATAAAAATCAAGAAACGCGTTTTGTTGTAAGGAATTGGAATACTGAGCCTATCAGTGCCAACCCGCCAAGGATTGGGAAGTAATAGATTTCTTTATTAATGTCTGGGAATAGTACCAAAATAGCCAAAGTTAGAGCGTATGCACCAGCTACAGCAGTAGCGATAATCGTAGCCGGTTTCATCATCATTACTGCTGCCCCGGCCGCAACAATGCCTATGATTCCGCCGATTGCAAGAGTCTGCATTTCGGCGCCAAAATATCGCACCGTAATTACCATTACTAGTGCAAAACAAATCCCACCTACACATAGTTTTTCGATCGAAAACCCAAGTAGTGCCAGCAGTAGCCCGCCTGCAATTGGTAGTAAAATCTGGTATAGTTCTGTTTTTACTGCCTCAGGTGCGATTTGATTGATGGTCGGCATCAAAAGTCCTACCAAGTTATATCCCAAAATAAACCAAATTAGGAAAAAAGCAATTTTTTTGATGCGGTAGCCGAAAAACATTAGTGCTAGCCCTACCGCTGCCATGATAATTGTTTCTGGTGTACCCAAATTGCTAAAGTCTAAATCCATATCTCCATTATAGCACAAAAATAGCCCCCGCAGGGGCTATTTTAAATCTATCAAAATCTACTAGTTGTAGAGATTTTCAATCGCAATTGAAGGGCCCATTGTGGTGGTCACAAATACTGACTTTACATAAGAACCCTTAAGCGAAGCTGGTTTTTGAGCCTTTAAGGATTCAAAGAACGCATTGGCGTTTTCGATTAGTTTATCAGCACCGAACGAAACTTTGCCTATGCCAATATGCACAATAGATTGTTTGTCTACGCGATACTCTACCTTACCAGCTTTAGCTTCTTTTACAGCTTTTTCTACGTCAGCAGTGACAGTGCCAGCCTTCGGATTTGGCATTAAACCTTTAGGACCGAGTAACCGGGCAAACTTACCAAGCTTTGGCATGTATTGTGGGGTGGAGATTAACACATCAAAGTCAATTACGCCTTTCTCGAGTTGCTTAATGAACTCTTCGTCCTCGGCGATATCGGCACCAGCAGCTTTAGCAGCTTTGCAAACATCAATTGGGGCAAATACAGCTACGCGCACTGTTTTACCGTTACCATTTGGTAATACCAAAGTGGTGCGGATGTTTTGATCAGCTTGGCGTGGGTCTACGCCGAGTCGAGCGTGAATCTCTACGCTAGCGTCAAATTTTACTGGGCTAGACTTGATAGCTAATTCAATACCGTCTTTCAAGGTATAAGTTTTACCTTTTTCAACCAATTTAGCGGCTTCTTGGTATTTTTTGCCACGACGCTCGATCTTAGGACGAGTTATCGGAGCAGCACCTTTTGCCTTTGGTGCTTCTGCCGCGCGCTCAGCTTTGCGGGCTTGGCGTTCTTCTTCGGCCTTTACTTCTTCAATATGTTTCTTGGATTTTTTGCCAGATTTTGCATAAGTCTCAGTCTCTTCGACTATGACCTCTTCTACCACTGGCGTTTCATTAGTTTTGACCTCTTCTTCGGCCATCATTGATCCTTTCTGCGGTAATAACGAGTAATACTCTCCCGACATGAATTAATTTTAGTTACTACATTATACCACACTTCTCCCCTTCTCGCAAGAAAAAGGCCGCTTTCGCGACCTTTACAGTACCTGAATAATCTTTAAGATGACATCAACGCAAACTTTTGCTGCCTCGTATACATTTCTATCAAACGCATCTTCGTCTTCGTCTACGCCATCCGATATTGCTTTGACAAAACTGCATGGAATATCGTTTCTATTACAAGTAATCACGATCCCGGCAGCTTCCATTTCGCAAATATCGGCACCGAATTTCTTTCTAAGCTTGCGCTTAGGCGGACCTCCCATTACGAATTTATCCGCTGATGCGCA
Organism: Candidatus Saccharimonadota bacterium; assembly: GCA_017511645.1. Lineage (GTDB taxonomy): Bacteria > Patescibacteriota > Saccharimonadia > Saccharimonadales > Saccharimonadaceae > Nanosyncoccus. The sequence goes on along the minus strand of JAFWJH010000009.1, from coordinate 36,549 downwards.
GACGAATTCGGGCAAGGGTCGACCCAAAGCTTTTTCTATAGCCCAGAATGGCAATGTATTGTCGCAGGGTTCGATAAAGACATCGCTCTGATTTGGATATCTACCAAGAGGATATCTACCATTACCCGAAAGATCAAAGCCGTAATGCACGATTTTGCGCACAATGCCTACTTTCTTGATAAATAATTCCTCATGCAGGCCGCCAGCCACACCGTAATTGATAATTTTGTCTACATGAAAATTATCAATAAGGTATTGCGTGGCAGAAGCCGCGGCAATTTCTCCATAACCGCTACGGGTTAAGCAGATAGTATGCTTTTGGCCTTCTCTATGCCACATCAGTACGTTGTAGGCTCCACCAGTTGCTGTGGAAGTTGGTTTGCCGAAGACTTCAATAAATGGCAGCTGTTCTTTCTCAGTTGCTACGATTATACCAATTCTCACATTTATCCCTCCCCGATAAAGTATTTTGATTTTAAAGGTACATACCCTCATTATATCATAAAATTTCAAAAAAGTCAATAAAAACAAAAATCCACCCCTGTAAGAAGTGGATTTTCATAATTAATTATCTGCTTAATCGGTGACTTCTACACCCATCGAGCGAGCAGTGCCGGCTACGATCTTGATTGCGCCTTCGATATCTACAGCGTTGAGCTGGTCCATCTTTTTCTCGGCAATTTCTTGAAGCTGAGCTTTGGTGATTTTGCCAACCTTGTCGGTGTTTGGCTTGCCAGAACCTTTTTCAATCTTGATTGCTTCACGGATCAAATCATCTACTGGCTGACCCAAGCTCTTCCAATCAAAAGTTCGATCTTCAAATACCTGGATATGAACGATTACGTTCTTACCCATTAGGTCTTTAGTTTTCTCGTTGAATGGGTTGATGAAATCCATCATATTAAGACCCCACTGACCAAGCGTTGAGCCTACCGGAGGCCCTGCCGTCGCACGACCAGCTGGGATACGGAGTTTCAAATTACCGATAACTTTTTTTCCTGCCATCACAAAATCCTTAAATTAAAGTTTATAGTTTAGAAGCATATGTAACAATACTTCTATTATATCACACTTTTGTTAAAATTACAATTGTTTCACCTGCAAAGCATCGAGCTCTACTGGTGTTTCGCGGCCAAACATGCTTACCATTACCTTGAGCTTGCCCTTAGCGGCGTCAATTTCAGAAATCGCCCCGTCAAAGCCTTTGAATGGCCCATCGGTGATAGATACCACTTCGCCTACTTCGTATTTCACAGAGAACTTTGGATCTTCTACTCCCATCCGTTTTTTAATCTTGGTGATTTCCTTTTCAGATACTGGAGTTGGTTGAGTGCCAGTGCCGATAAACCCAGTCACGCCAGGAGTATTGCGAATAATATACCAAGTTTCGTCGGAGAGTTTCATATCTACCAAAACATAGCCTTGTAAAATCTTGCGGTCTACGATTTTGCGTTTACCGTTTTTGATCTCGATCTGCTTCTCTTTTGGTACAATCGCCTCAAAAATCTTGTCGGCCATTTCTACCGTACTGGTACGTTGGTTGATTGAATCTGCCACTTTGTCTTCGTAGCCGCTGTAAGTCGAGATAGCGTACCACGCGCGGGTGTCATCATATCTGTTTACTGCCATTTTATCTCCTTATCCTAATATTAAATTAAATAACCAAGTAAAGAACAAATCGAGCAAAGAAATAAATACTACGAAAATCGCGGTGTATATTAATACAGCCAGCACCATTTTCCAGGTTGCTTTACGATTTGGCCAGCGCACTTGGCGAAGCTCCCTCCAGGAGTCGCGGATGTAGCGCCAAAGATACACAAACGGACGGACCAATATAAATGGTTTTTTCTCTACTGTATTTTTTACAGCTACCTTCTTCTCGGCGGCTTTTACCTCTTTACGTTTGGTTTTGGTGGTTTTTTTGTCTTTCACGACAACTTTTTTACGAGTAATTGTCGGCGTGTCTGCCTCCTCTTTTTTGGAGGGGTCGTCACTTGCTTTGATTCTGGTGATTTTTGCCATCTTACTCCTTATTTTTTATACTGGCATCAAAAAAGTCTGATACCAGACTTGTCAATAGTATACTATGCCGGGAATAAAAAGTCAAGATAATCTTGTAGCATTCTGGCGCCCGATATCACCGGTAGATACGCCGCAAGTTGCTGGCGCAAAATATATTCTAGGTCAAAATCATTTTCATTCGCCACCAGCGCTTCTTCCATGCGCTGATATAGCATATTTAACTCTTCGTCTTCATCTGCGCCAGATACATTAAGATATGAATTAATCGAAGCATCCGCCACCCCGCCGTCGTGGGTAGAAATCAAGAAATTAAGGTTTGCTACGTCTTTCATCCACGAAGTGCCACAAGCTTCGAGCCCTACAATCGGTACGTTGATCGCCGCATTCGCCCCCACCGATAGTCCGTAGGCGAGCTGCTCATCGTAGTCGGCGATATAATGTACATGGTCACGCAGATAATCGTCCGCCTCAATCGTGTTTAGCAGACGATGTAGTTTTTCACTCATAGTTTTATCGCCGGCATGTACTCGCCCCGCCAAGATATAATGCGCCCCACGCGATTCCAATATATTCCTCAGGCGCACCGGGTCGCGAAATGGTAGCTCTGGTCGTTTATAATCTACAAATCTTCGCTTAAAATCAAAGATAAAATCATTATCATCAAAATGTAATACCTTCCCCTTGTGGTCGGGGCGATTTTTTAAGATTTCGTTGAGTTTTTTGCGCCCAATCGATTTGAGCTCGCGAACTTTTTCGGCAGTTAAATTGCCTAATTTGTCTTTGTAGTCTATAGTCGGAGCGTTGATATCGTCAACAATGCCCGTGTCTTTATAAAACTCCATTGTCTCAGGTAGCACCCAAGTATCCATATCAATACCATTAGTAATAGCCTTAAACTTTACTTTGTTGCCGGCCACGTCCTTATAATTTGCCACCCTAGCGTGGAGTCTGGATACACCACTTCTTAGCTCTGCGGTCTCAATCGTCACTGAGGATAATTTGATGCGGTCATTGGTAAACTTGTCCGACAGCCATTTTTTGAGTGCCAGCGAATGCAGATTTGGGAAAACATACCGTTCAAACTGCTCGCGCGAAAATTCCGCCTCTGCCGCCTGTACCAAAGTGTGGTTAGTGTACAGAGTGTGCTTGCGCGTATAGACTACCGCTTCATAAAAATCCATACCATTACGCGCCAGCTCGTCTAGCCTCGCGAGTGCCGCAAAGAAAGTTGCCACTTCGTTTAGCTGCATAATAGCCGGTTTTAATCCAAGCAACTTTAGTGCCGCATAGCCACCAAAGCCTAGCGCTACTTCTTGATACAGCCGATGATCCGACCCGCTCATACCAGAATAAAGCTCACCAAAGTTCGGCTCGGTAATGGCGATAATTCTGGTGCTACCAAACCTTTTTTCTATCACATCAAGCGAACACAAAGTATCACAACATTTAATATTTACCGTATCAACAAACTTAAACCCATATTTTTTGTAATCTATCGCTATATGGTCGTCTTGCACTTGTCCACTACTAATTTTTTGATGTGTTTCGTACGGATAAAATGGCGTGATCAGTGCAAAAGGCACGTTCATTTTTTCGGCTACGCGACGCGTATCAGCCGCGAGCACGCCAAGTCCACCTCCACCACGAATGCCGTTTTTTTGGTCATATAGTTCTATTGTCCAATAAGTATACGGGCGATCAGGCGAAATTGCTTTAGTAAGATGACCACGCTCCACTGCTTCATAAAAAAGCTCTACGTCTTCGATATTCTCCAGTGGATGATAAAAATACTGCCCATCGTCCATAACTCTTATGATTATATCACATTAATACCAAAACTTCTTTGGTAATTTATCGGCGATTCTTTTATGAAATTCCCAGTCAAACCCTTCGAGCCGCTCAGGGTTTTTGGTTTTGAAATATTTTTTGCGAATTTCATCGGCCGTCATCATCTCGCCTGGAATTAGGCGATATTTTTTACCAAAGTTTAGCCCGCGCTTAGCGCCCTCTGGCGGCAGCACTGCCATAGGTAGAAAATCACAATTCATCTTAGGGTCAGAATATAGTTTTAGCGCCAACATCGACATTGTCGGGATGATATCTTCCTCTTTGTCATAGGCTTCTTTTGTCTTAAACACCGTCGCCTGTCGCGTAGCCGACGGAGCCACAAAAATCACCCCGCCATTTAGCATTGCGTCGTGCGAAAGGTTGGTATAAATATCGCGAAACTCTTTTTTAATTCTGCTGGCAGACTCGTATAGCTTCGTCCCCTCTTTTAGTTCGAGTTTCTTCCAGGTCGCTGGCGTAATGGTAGGAGTAATCACTATTCCTAGCCGCTTGATGCGGTCAAAATTTGGCGCGAGCGCCTCGTACCACGGCAAGTTTACTGGAAAATACATCGGCTTGTCACCCATAATATCAATTTTCATGGTCAAAATTCGCGCAATCTCACCAAGCGACGGGTGATTAAACCCAATCACTAGGCCATTTTCGCTATCTTTTGGCATGCCGGTATATGAACCCGGCGTGATTTTAGACAATATCTTCACTAGTTTCTTGCGCGCTGCCTTGCTGTGGGCGGTGGGATCCTTTTTTGGCCCCGTAGTGCCAAAAAAGTAGTTAATCGCGGTATTACAAGCCTTGCCTACCGGCACCATTTCTTTGCGTAGATTCCCAGCATCGAGCGACTCGAGTAAAGAATAATTTTCGTGCTGTATTTTATCAATAATTTCTTCTGCTGGGAGTTTAGTAAGTTCAGTTTTTGTGAAAATCTTTTTCTGTTTTGCCATAGTAAACTCATTATAGCACAAAAATGCCCCGACGATATCGCCGGGGCGGGAAGAGTTTACTTAACGGTGATTAGATAATCAAAGTCGTCTACCTTTGGCGGGTTTTCTATCATTTCGGTCAGTTGTCTATTGGTTTCGAGCATCACCTCGGGCGTCTCACTTTCGTCGTGTATAGCCCTTCTAGCGTAGACTCCTACAATAATTCCCAGATCGAAACTTCTCAGCCATTCTATAGCCTCATTCCTTATATCATGGTCGATAGATTCGTCACCAGGCATTACAAAGATAACGCCAGATTTATCGGTAGTCGTCTGCAATAATTCTTTGATGTGTTCTGCTTCTGTATCCGTTACTCCGTTGAGTCTTATCAACCTAGGTACGGATTTGCGTATTTCGTTAGCGATTTCCCCTTTTGAGGAAAAGTCCGGACCAAACACCAAGAAACCTATATAAGACTCTGCGTTTTCCACTATTTTGTTAAGTATGTACTCCCCATTTTCTTCCTTTTTTCTAACTTCCCAGCTCATTTTTTGCACCTCCTCTCTGGTACTATAGAAAAAGTACTCCTCTAATTATACCACACATTATGATTTTTGTCAATTTTAACCACAGTATATAAATATGTGGTATAATAATACCAACCGATAGGGTGTCGCCAAGTGGTAAGGCAGTGGGTTCTGGCCCCACCATTCGGGGGTTCGAATCCCTCCACCCTAGCCAGAATCAGAAGAAGACTCCGAAGGGGTCTTATTTTGATTCTGATTAAAGTGAAGGGATACGAGCCCATGGTTCGCACCGAACGAAGTGAGGTTCCTCATCCCTCCACCCTAGCCATAGAAATAGCCTGACCATCCAGTCAGGCTATTTCTATTCGCTTCTTAGGGCCTCGACGGGATCTTTTTTGCTGGCTGAGCGTGCTGGGATCAGCCCACCAATCAAAGTCAGAATCACACTTAGTATAATTAATAGTAATGCCGTGCGAATGTCTAATGTGGCGCTTAGTGGTATGTCACCAGTAAAATGGTGCAACACTAAATTAATAATCGGAATCAAGATATAAGAAATCGTAATACCGAATATACCCGACAAAAACCCAATAATAAATGTCTCAGCATTGAAAATTGACGAAATATTATGTTTGCTCGCCCCAATCGCTCGCAAGATCCCGATCTCCTTAGTGCGCTCGTAAACTGAAATATAAGTAATTACACCAATCATAATTGATGATACTACGAGCGATATCGACACAAACGCAATCAGCACATAACTCACTGCATCTACGATCGTCTTTACTGACGACATTAATACTCCAGTCGTATCACTATAGTCTATTACTTTATCTTCCTCATCGTACGACTTCATCAACTCATTGTAATTATCTAAAAACTCAACAAAATGCGTCTTGGCATCAAAAGTGTTAAAATAAAATGCTAGCTCGGTAGGGTCGTCTAAATCTTGGTAACCGAGTATGGCTAAATTATTATTAAGCGTAGATTTTTTCTTGGTAAACATGGCTTTTACTACCCGTGCCAGCTCGTCCTCGCTAAAGTTCAGCTTAAAAGCACCGAGTAGTTTATCTTGATCTATGTTGAATGCGTTCGAAAAACTACCCGAAAGATATGCCGTCAATCCGCCCACTTTGGTAAGAATTGTCTGCTTCATATAAATTTCGGCAACAGTAGTAGATAAACCATCAAACGCTGCTCTGATTTGAGTAGTGGCGAGGAAATTGTTCATAAAAGTGTCATCTGGTGGTGAAGGTGGATTTGGCAGATTATCTAAGGCTTGTAGCACATAACTGCCTAGATAAGCTTTCAGTAATCCTCCGTAAGCCGTCTTGAAGCTATCTGCCGGCACCACATAATCTGCCTCTAGGTCTGAAAAATCTTTCCCATTCATAAAGTTATCAATAAAATTATTCACAATGGCCTCCGCGTTGGTCGGATCCGCTAGAATAATCGAAAAGTCAAACTCTCCCATCATCTTGCCCGCAAGAGTCTTAAATCGCTCTACCAATACATTCCTCACCGCCGGCACATCATTCGCACCGGTAGTAATATCGCCCGAAATACTATCAATATACTCTCGCGTCTTGGCGCTAATCGCGTTTTGATTGATTGTCACGTTAAATGCCTTCTTCAAAGCTTCGTTGTCTACTGATACTAAGTCACTAAACTCAAAACTAAAATCATTTTCTTCCTCTCCAAACTTTTTGTTTGAGAAAATATCTACTTCGGGGTTTGCCAGCTGTTTTTTGACGGCCTCCGTCTCACCAGATTTTTCGATAATATGTGTAATTAAGCTTGGTAAATACAATATACCGCCGCGCGACATGGTAGAGTTTGGCGTCACCACGCCAACTATTTTTAGTTTTTCAGATTTATTATCATAAATATCACGCATATAAGCTGTGTCACTACTCATGTCCTCGTATACGTCGTATTTTTCGTTAAACTTATAGGTATCAGTAGCGTAAATTAGCCTTAGATCTACATCCATCAAATCATCATAAGTCAGTGTCAAAGGTTCGGTATCTATCGTTACGTTTTCGTTGCTTAGTATTTTCGCCATCGCGCGATTCAGCTCGTCTGTATCGTGAAACCCTAGCGAATACGTGAGAAGATCAGTAATTTGACCCGGTTCGGTTAGCGACACTACCATTTCATTGTAATCTTCTGGATAGCGTCCAGCCAGTAGTTTGGTGTCACTCTTCATATTTTCGAGCTCGTATTGTTTGAATACTGACGTCATCGATGAATAAGTCGTCAAAAGTGATGAATCACCTACTAGCGAAGAAAATAAATTGCTTGGGTTGAGCTTGGCGAGTTTATTAGCCGCGTCAATTGTATAAATATTTGGGTCTACATTATATTCTTCCTCCATTAATCGAATATCGTCTTTTGCCTCGTCGTAGTGATTTTTTAAATATTGTCGAAAACTCTTTAAATCATTGTTTGACACTGTGCCAAGTGTAGATGACAAAACTTGAGATTCGTGGATCTTGCCATCATCTTCCCCGCCCTCCATGCTGCCGGTGAAGTTTAATAGTATTCCAGTAATATCGGCCGACTCTTTCATCAGTGATAGTGGATAAGATGTCAAAGTTTCCTCTTCTATCTGGTCAATATAATTTTGAAACCCAGTCGACACTGCACTAATCAGAGCAATACCAATAATTCCGATCGACCCCGCAAATGCTACCAGTATTGTGCGACCTTTTTTAGTTAATAGATTCTTAAGCGACAAAGATAGCGCCGTCACAAAGGACATTTTGGTTTTCTTTTGTTTACGCTTAGATTTTTCTAGGTCGAGGTCGGTTTTTTCTTTGCCGTCGTATGGTTCAGAGTCTGAAGTAATCTCGCCGTCTTTTAATGTAATAATTCGTGTAGCGTATTCGTCGGCCAGCTCTGGATTGTGTGTTACCATAATTACCAGCTTATCTTTGGCAACTTGTTTTAGTAGATCCATTATTTGTATACTAGTCTCAGAATCTAGTGCACCGGTTGGCTCGTCGGCCAGCAAAATATCTGGGTCATTTACTAGTGCTCGTGCTATCGCTACGCGCTGCATTTGTCCACCTGAGAGCTGCGCCGGTCTTTTGTCGATATGCTCTTCTAGTCCTACATCTTTTAGGGCTTTTTTCGCGCGGCGGATCGACTCTTTTTTAGAAATACCCGACAATGTCAAAGCTAGCCGCACGTTTTGTAATACTGTCTGATGCGGAATTAAGTTATAACTCTGAAATACAAAACCGATTCGGTGGTTGCGATAACTATCCCAATCTTTGTCGCGGAACTTTTTGGTAGATTTTTCGTTGATAATTAAATCGCCTTTAGTGTAATGGTCTAGTCCTCCGATGATATTAAGTAGCGTAGTCTTGCCCGAACCAGACGGGCCCAAGATCGCCACAAACTCCGAGGTGCGAAAATTAATATTAATTTTATTAAGCACAGTACGCTTAATACCACCAGTCTCATAGACCTTTTTTACACCCCTAATTTCTAACATGTTAATTAAATTATAACACGATAAATAAATTGAATGTTGCTATAAAATCATGAGCGGGTTATAATAAAAATGCAATTATCAACAACTAAATTTTTCCGAATCATTTTAATGATTTGAACATGGTGAAAATCGTACCGCGAGGAACTTTACAGCCATGTTCGAATTCGGATATTAGCTGTTAGTAATTGCACCCCTCGCGGTGCCATTTTCGTTAATTCCCGTTATAAAGGTGGCACCACAAGAGCTTAATAATCTAAGTGAGGTAAAAGGTATGGGCCACAAACTAACCAAAGTATATCTTTATAGTGTAGCATTATTAATCCTAGGCTTTATTGTAAGTATTAGTTCCTATTCTAATGTTCCTGTCTTTGCCGATAAATCTAATGTGGATAAACTTACTCTTAATCTACCAGTCTCTTGTACCATAGATGGAGGATCATCTTCTACCCATACCCAATCAGTAATAAACAATCAATACTATCCTAATCTAGGTGGAGCACCTACTACCTTTACAATGTACTGCAATGATAAGGATGGCTTTATTGTCTATGCTAGAGGGGCTAGTGACGGTACAGAAGGTAATACTAATCTAGTTGGTACTAGCGGGTCTAATATTGCTACAGGAGTATATGATCCTGATCATATAGATACTACCACCTCTTCCTGGTCCTTTAAACTAGGTAATACTGATGGTACTGTAGCTATATCTTCTGGTTACAATGATAATCTCTTCCATACTATCCCCTCTACCTGGACTGAAATAGCCAAGAAACAGAGTGGTACTGTAGATAGTACTACTGGTTCTAAGATCACTGCTACCTATGATGCCTATATTAGTGGCACTCAAGCTTCTGGTACCTATACTGGCCAAGTTAAGTACGTCATGTTTCATCCATCCTCTGCTGTCCAGCCTACTACTCTAGCTGAAGCCTTCAAGAATGCTGGCAAATCTAAAGTACCTATAGTAGACCCTAGTACTGGAGAAACTAACTATTATTACAAGATGCAGGATATGAGTTCATCTATTTGTAATGCGGCTAATGTCTTTGGCACTGCATCAGACCTAGAAGTAGTAGATACAAGAGACAACAGTATCTACTGGGTAACTAAGCTCAAAACTGACTACATGGATGACAATGTAGGCCAATGTTGGATGACAGAGAACTTAGACCTAGACTTTAATACTACTAAACCAGATGGTAGCATTGCTATGCGTACCTTTACGTCTAATGATACTAACCTCACCCTCTATGGTAGTTATGGTTATGATAGTAATAATGGTTATACGTGCTCTAATACGGCTACCACTACTAATTGTACATCTAGTGGAGAAATCATCTCTTGGACACCAGAAAGAGCTACCATAGCTCCAGAAGATCTTAGCTCTACTACTTGGAAGAATGATAATAGTAACCCTTATTCCTATGATAGAGGCAACGTTGAACCAGATGGATATAAAGATGGCCATGGTAAAGCTGGTAATTACTATAACTGGACTGCAACTATTGCTTCTAATTCATCGAATAGTTACACTAGTGGTAATGCTACTAACTCTATTTGTCCTAAAGGATGGAGACTACCAGATACTAGAACCTATGAATTTTCTAAACTGCTTTATGCCTATGACATTACTAAGGATGATAAGAATACGGCAGGATATGCTGATGGTTCTACTAGCTTTAATAAAATGGTTTCTAGTCCTCTCTACTTTGTGCGGTCCGGCTATGTCAATAATGGCTCGCTTAGCAATTCGGCTGGCAGCGGGGACTACTGGTCTAGCGCGGTAGACAGTGCTTCTTTTGCCTTTGACCAGTACTTCAATTCTAGTAGTGTTCGCCCGGCCTACAGCAATAGCGGGAGCTACGGCTTGTCCGTCCGGTGCCTCGCCGAATAATTAAGATTTTCAGCCTTATTTTATGTTAGACATATTATAATATACACATGGAAACCAAAGTTTTTGACCGGATCGAGAAAAAGTATCTGCTCACATCCAGCCAAAAGAAAAAGATCCTCAAAGTCGTCAACGAGCATATGGAAAAAGACAGCTACTTCCGCTCGGAAGTTTTCAACCTTTATTTTGACAACGATAACTACGACCTTATCATTCAGTCCATCGACCGCCCACAGTTCAAGGAAAAGCTTCGCGCCCGTAGCTACGGCGGTTACGACCGCGTATTCCTCGAAATCAAGACCAAATTAAAAGGTAAAGAAAATAATCTCGGCTATAAGCGCCGCGTCATGATTACTCATCAAGATTTTGACGAATTAATCAAAGGTAAAGCTACAATGGTCGAGTTGGCCAGCCGTTCTATCGAGACAGCTCATGACCTCCAAATCGCAAGAGAAGTAGACTACCTTATCGAACATTTCGACCTAAAACCCAAACTCCTCGTCATGTATAACCGCGAAAGTTATAAAGGCGAAGATGCTCTGCGCATCACTTTTGACGAAAAGCTAAGATATCGTTACAAAAATCTCAGCCTTGTTAAAGGAAAGCGTGATAAAATTTATTTTAAGGACAAGCAAAATATCATCATGGAAGTTAAAGCGCATGGTATTATTCCCCTTTGGCTCGCCAAAGTTATGTCAGAGGAAAAAATCTATCCGCAGCAATTTTCCAAAGTTGGTAGAGTATATGAAAAACTAAGAAAGGAAAACCATGTTTAATACTATTTTCGACACGACTTCTACGGGACTCGATATTACTACCGGGCTGATTTGCGCCGGCGTTGCTCTGCTACTTGGCGTCGTCATCGCCATTATGCATATGAAGACTTCGCAGACCACCAAAGGTTTCTTGGTGACGCTCGCTACTCTACCTTTACTGGTGATGGCTGTGATGATTATGATCAATGGCAATCTTGGCACTTCTATTGCTATTCTTGGTGCGTTTTCTTTGATTCGTTTCCGCTCTATTCAGGGTAAGGCCAAGGATCTTCTTAGTGTCTTCTTTGCCATGATGGTCGGTCTGGCCTGCGGCATGGGGCATATTTTGTTTGCTGCTGTCATTACGGCGATTGCGGTGGTGGCAATTCTCTTCTTCACTTACACTCCTTTTCTCGAGCCAAACAAAAAACAGCGCGTGCTTAAAATCGTCGTACCAGAAGACTTAGACTACGAAGAAGTCTTTAATGACATTTTCAAAAAATATACATCTCGGGCTGACCTTACCAAGATGAAAACCGTGAATATGGGCAGTCTCTACAAACTTACTTATGATGTCACCATGAAAAACGGCGTCAAAGAAAAAGATTTTCTCGATGAGATTCGCGTGAAAAACTGTAATCTCAAGGTTCTACTCTCTCATCCTTGCCAGGAAGAGGAGATCTAAATGACTGACAAAAAATGGTGGCTCGCCGGCGCACTAATAGTCGTCGTAATAGCTATTGGTATAGTAGTAAATATTAACTCTAACGACAATGATCCCACCAAGATTACCGGTCTGATTAATATCGACAACGGCGACCTAAATATCAATTGGGATCGCTATACTGCTACCAATATTGAACTAACCGAGAGTGTTAGTATTACCGACTCCGGTATTTATCACCTTACTGGCACCTTGTCGGACGGGTCTATCACCGTAGACACCGGCGAAAAAGGCGAGGTAAAGCTAATTTTAGATAATGTCGGTATCCAGAATACCTCTGGCCCGGCTATTAATTGCGTCTCTGGTGATGACCTCGTTATCGAGCTAATCGGCGAAAATACGCTCGATGATAGCGCGTCTTATTCTTCCGATTTAGATCAAGATATCGAGGGCGCTATTTATTCTAAGGCGGACCTAACTTTACAGGGTGACGGCGCACTAAAAGTCACTGGTTATTACCAGGACGCTATCGTCGGCAAAGACGATGTAAAATTTGTAAGCGGTGTATATAATATTACCGCTGCAGACGACGGCATTCGTGGCAAAGATTCCGTCTATATTGCCGGCGGCGAGATTAGTATTAATTCTAAAGCCGATGCTATTAAATCTACAAACTATACAGACTCTGGCAAGGGTTTTGTACTAGTCGAAAATGGCGTGCTTAACATTTCGGCCGGTGACGATGCTATACATGGCGAGCGTGTGCTAGCAGTCCAAGACGGCGAGATTAATGTAGTCAAAAGCTACGAAGGTTTCGAAGCTCAGAAGATCGTCATCAATGGCGGCGAGCTATCCGTCACAGCTTCTGACGACGGTATTAATGCCGGCAGCATTTCTAGTGATACCACGACGACCAATAATGGCCGTAAAGATCCCTTAGCGGCCGACGAAAATTGCGAGCTAATCATTAATGGTGGCAATATTTACGTTAATTCCGGTGGTGATGGGGTAGATAGTAACGGCTGGATCTATTTCAACGGCGGCAATACTGTAGTGGATGGCCCTGCTAATAACGGCAATGGTGCGCTTGACTCGGGCGCCGGTATTATCATGAACGGTGGTAGCGTAGTGGCAGTTGGTTCTAGCGGCATGGCCGAAGCACCTGGCTCTAACTCGAACGTATTTAGCGCTAGCATCTATTTTAGTAGTGCAAACAAAGCTGGCACTATTCTCGAAATCAAAGATTCTGCCAATGCAACAATTGTCACACATACCTCTGCTAAAACATTCAGTCACGCTACGATTGGCAGTGATAAGTTTAATTTTGGTGACACCTACTCTATTTATCTTAACGGCGAAAAATACCAAGATTTCATTATTAGCGATACGGTTACTATGGTTGGTAGCTCTCATTCCAACACGAATATATTGCCGGGTCGAAGATAATCGTGCTATAATTATAAGCATAAAGGAGGTCCATGCAACTAATTATAATCTTGCTTACTACGGTGTCGATTTTGACATTCTTGTCTGGCGCCATTACATTTTTTGGTTCATCAAAGGGCGACCGCGCTCGTTCGGCTTGGTATTTTGCTGCCGCAATCTTTGCCACAGCTTGGATGTCATCCATCGCCTTTTTCCTAGTCGCCAAGCCAGATAGTACCGGTACTATCGGTTGGCACGTTAACTGGACCTTTATCAGTGCCATCTTTCTAGATGCGGCCTTTCTTGGTTACGGCTCTTGGGCCAAAAAATATGGCAAGATTGCTACCTTGATTTTTTGGATCTTTGGCCTTGTTGTAAGCGGCTGGATTCTGTTTAACCCTAGTGCACTATATCTAGATGTCGTCCTTAGCAGTTCTGGCAACAGCGTGGTGTTAAATACTGGCCCGCTCTACTTCGCTTATATCACTTTCTTTGCTACCATCGTGCCGATTATTGTTGCCGTATTTTTCCATCAGTTTTTAAAGTCCCGTTCCAGGCGCAAAAAGGGTGGTGATATTATTACTATGGTGAGCTTTGGCGCTTCTAGTACGGTGGTATTAATTGTTAATCTTATATTGCCACTATTCGGCAACTGGAGCCTAATCTGGCTCGGGCCACTCGCTCTTGCCGTCACGATTCTTGGCGTTTATTACACTATTTTGCGCTACCGTATGCTTAATTTATCATCAATCTGGCTCAGAATCTTTTCTTATATCGTGGTTATCTCTTCAATCGCGATTGTCTATATGGTAATTTTCTCTGTTATTTTCGCAGCACTCTTTAGAGGGTCGACGCCATCTACCGAAGTAATCATACTTAACTTTATTATGATTTTAATCTTTATCGCTTTGATGCCAGCTATGAATGGTCTTATGACCTTCATTCGTTCGCTGATGGTGGGGCAAACCTCTGACGATAAAAAGGGCCAAAAGTAATGGATAATCCTGCCCCGCATCGCAATCGAATCACTATTCTATTGTCTATCAACGCAGCTGCAATTTTGATTGCTGGGGTTTTGGTGGCTAGCGCCATCTGGCTCAATGGTGGTATCAAGTTTCGCGCCGTAGACGAACGCTCGGACATTGTTTCGGATTCCGCCAGCGCCACCGAGCTGCTCGAATCAGTCTCCGACTCCGACGCGACTGTAGAAGTAGATACTTTTAGCAACGATGATTACATCTCTACTACCAGCCACGAGTTCGACAGCTCTGCTGTGCCGTCTGGTCAGCTTTGGAACGAAAATGCCATTACCATTTATGCCACTCCTGATACCGATATTTGTGTCGGCGGTGGGTTATCTGGCCTAGGTGATATGTATTGGCAGACTTCTGATTCTAACGTCATCGCTGGCTTTTATGATTCCGCTCGCACTTGGCTTGGCTATAGTAACGACACCTGCCGCTACCCAGTAATTCATGGTACCGGCACTACTACTATTACCGCCGGTACGTATGATGGTCTGCGCAAAGATTCTATCACTGTAACGGTGATCGACCCACCAGCCGAGCAGTGGAAGCACGAAGTCTTGACTTTAGTTAATAAAATTAGAATCAAAAACAATCTCAAGCAGCTCGCTTGGGGTGACACCTGTGATTATGCTGCCGACATCCGTGCTAATGAGGTCATCACCCTCTACGCCCACACTCGTCCAGACGGTAGTAGCTGGTCTACGGTTTGTCCAGCACCAGATTCTGGCGGTGTTAGCGGCGAAAACCTCGCTATCGGCAACGCCGCCGTTTCACCTGCTACCGTGGTGGCGCTCTGGATGGGATCCGAGTCGCACCGCGCTAATATTCTAAACCCCGACTACACCAAGCTCTCGGTTGGCTTTGTCTTCGACCCGAACTCCACCTACCGCACTTACTGGTCACAATTCTTTAGTACGTATTAAAAAATGTTTCTTCTAGTTTTGTGCCAAAGTTTTTAATTTGTTGATACGGCACTTTATTGGTCATTACTACTACGATAAAATGCCGGTCCTCTTCAGGAAACTCTACGATCGCCGCATCGTGATAAACATTCCAATATTTTCCGTCTGGGTTATAGTCCCAGCCTACTTTGTTGTAGACATTTGCTCGCGTAAACCCGCTCGGTAGCCCTTGTCGCCAATCGTAAGTCGTAACTGGCTGATCTAGCATCGAATCTTTGATTTGTGCGACAAATGTCGCATTAGTAATATCTGGGTGAGTATAGAATAATTTCATCATCTTAGTGATATCGTCAGCATTAGATGTTAGATGTGAAATATCCGAATTGGTAATATCAAAATCATTTTCAACAATCTCATCCAGCTCGCTATGGCCGATATTCGCCCACAAAGTCTCCGCGCAAGGCGAATAAGACTCACGTATCGCAAGATCTAAACATTCTAATATAGTATAGCCTGTGCTACCTGCCG
This sequence comes from Candidatus Saccharimonadota bacterium, assembly GCA_017511645.1. Taxonomy (GTDB): domain Bacteria; phylum Patescibacteriota; class Saccharimonadia; order Saccharimonadales; family Saccharimonadaceae; genus Nanosyncoccus. Next base: position 20,537 of record JAFWJH010000009.1, on the reverse strand, counting down.
GATCACCAGATTGCCACTCACCATTTTCGAGCTTACGATAACCTTCGTATACTACAAATAGTTTATATAAAGATGCTGTATTATAGTCTTCTACTACATTGTAGCTCGCCGCTATTTCATCCCGCTCTAGGTCATAGATTAAAATACTCTTATTTCCTGAGATAGATTTCACCCAATCATCTACTACTGGTTGAAAATCTATCTTTTTAACTTCTGTATCTGTTGTTTCGGAAGAATCGGACGCGCTTTCATCAGGTTCAATAGACACGATTTCTTCAGTCGTTCCATCTTTAGAAAATAATACTAGGCACCCAATCATTGTAAATGTTGCTACAAATATCGCAAGAAGCACCAAAAATATCACATGTGATTGCGTATTTGTTTTCTCTACGGCCTTGCGCTTACGAGCCTGCCCAGAAACCATTTTGCGGTGTCCTTATCCAATAACTTTGTCTGTAGACCATTATCATACACAGTCGGAGTAATGCGAGTTTGTAGTAATTTGCCATTATAGAAATAATGTTCAAGTACCAAGCTTCTTGTCGTACCTGGCCACCACACTTGATCAAAGAACAAATTCCCTAGCCCGTAATAAATTGCTCCGTCACCGTATAGTTCGAAAGTCTGCGGCTGATGCGCGCTAGTGCCCACTACTACATCCGCGCCCAGATCGATAAGATGCCTAAAGAACCCTATTTGATCGCCTGCCGCCGAGTTGGCATAGTCACAAGTGGGATCTTCATATTCCGAAGCATACGCGCTACATTCATAATACTGGATGTCTATTATCACGAAATTTCCGCGTTGTTTGGCAGCAGCTATTTCAGCTGCTGCGTTTTCTTCATAGTATTGATTTGCACCTGGTGTATTATCGTATGTTGCTCCACCGGTGGATAGATTATAAGCTAGAAATGTAATATCGGTACCTTTCTCGTCTATTTCTAGCGGCACAGCCGCATCGTTTGCCGTTTTACCTCCACCCACGATTTTAATATTGTTTTCGTTATAGATATCTATCGTGCTTAGCGCGGCTTCGTCACCACAGTCTTGATTGTGATTGCCAGTTAATTCTACGATATCTAGTCCAATCGCCGTCAAAGTACTGACAAACCGCGGGTCTGAACAAATATTTTCCGAGCTAGCAAAGTCGGTAAACGACGATTCGTTAGATGTATGCGTAATATCAAAACTGGATAAATAATCCTTGATTCCCTCTGCAAAATACGTCGCGTCACCTACGGAGGATAACTTTTTATTCATACCGCGACTCAGTGCCGTTACGCCAGTTTGCGCCATTGTTAGCACGCCATCTTTTGACGGCCACTGTTTTTCAAAAGTATCGTTTACTAATGGCTTGATCTCTTCTTCGAACTTTTCCGAGTCAAAACTAATAATCTGATAATACGCGCCCTTATCAAAAGTATCCAGATAATATTCGCCGTCAATACTAAGTAATTTCCTGGTAAAATCTAACTCACTAATTGGTATTACTTCTACCTCGTCAAACTCATTGCGATCGGTCCGGGTATCATAAAAATCTGTTACCGGCACTGTAATTTCGTAAATATATTCACCCTCTGCTAGCTCGGGATATTCCAAACTATTCCTGGTAGTAATAGTTACATCCTTGTCTAGCTCTACATCTTCGGTAAAAATCTTTTTAATTAATTCTACTTGCTCGGGTAAGAGTTGATCTTCGTCGTAACGCACTACGCCAGGCACCTTAAAAATACCAGTCTTGGTAAAATACTGTATCCCAAAAAACGCCACCGCGAACACCACAATAAACATTAATAAGCTAAAAGTAAAAAACTTTGCTCTATTCCGTTTCCTACGTCCCATATTATGATTATACCATAGACAAAATCTGAAATGGAATTGGCTTCTATTTCAGATTTTAAACTGGTTTCTGTTGTTGGACTTTTCTTTTCCGAAAGAAAAGTCCAGAAGATGTTATAATAAGCTTATGTTTAGGTGGCTAAACAAAAACGAATACGACAAAGATATCCTATCGCCAAGTGGTCACATCAAATGCCATTTTCGTCTCAAATCTGGCCAACTTTTTTATTCCGTCTACAAAGACGATAAAATCATCATTAAGCCATCTCGCTTAGGTTTTCTTATCTGCGGCGAAGAGCCATTAAAGGATAATTTTAAACTCGTCCGCCTCCAAACCAAGAAGCATAAAGAAGCAGTCGAACTAATGTGGGGCGAAGATCAGGTTATCGACAATACTTATAACGAAGTGGCTTTTTATCTCGCTGAAACTAAGTCTCCTAACCGCATTATGACTTTGCGTTTTAGGATTTTTGATAATAGTGTGGCCTTTCGCTACGAAATTCCACCCCAGCCTAAGTTTCGTCGCATTACTATCAAGGATGAGCTGACCGAGTTTAACCTAGATCTCAATACTACAGCTTGGAAGATTCCCGCCTATCAGCCCGACCGCTACGAGTATAATTATGAAAAAGCCACAATTTACGATCTGCGACATTCGGTGCATACGCCTCTGACGCTTTACACGCCTAATGGTTTTTACCTTGCTATTCACGAGGCCGCGCTTTACAATTACGGCTCGATGACTCTAAAATTAGACGATAATCATCATCTAAAATCTGACATTACCCCACTTTCCGACGGCACCAAGGCCCACGTCGACCTGCCTTTCCAGACACCATGGCGGCTAATTATGATTGCCGACTCCGCAATCGAGCTTACTACAAACCGCACTATGTATGCTTTGAATGATCCGCCGCACAGAGATTTTGGCTGGGTCGAAACTCTCAAGTTTATCGGTATCTGGTGGGCCATGTATGTAGGCGAATGGACTTGGGCACCGGGCGAGCGACATGGTGCTACCACCGAGCACGCCAAAGAATATATCGACGCCGCTGTGCGGCTGGGTATCGCTGGTCTCTTAATCGAGGGCTGGAACGAAGGCTGGGAAGGCAACTGGCTCGAAAACGGTATTAATAATAAGTTTACCGTCGCCACCGATGATTTTGATTTCGAAGAAGTATCTCACTATGCTAGGCGCCACAATATTGAGCTAGTCGGCCATCACGAGACGGTTGGCTTCATCGATAACTACGAGCGTCAGCTTGAGGTGGCATATAATTATTATGCTATTAATAATGTCCACTATATCAAGACTGGCTATGCTGGCTCGATGATGCTTATTAACGGTCGGCGCGAATACCACCATTCGCAGCTCGGCGTCAATCATTATCAAAAGACTGTCGAGTTAGCCGCCAAAAAACATATTTGCCTAGATATCCACGAGCCGATCAAAGGCACTGGCATCGAGCGCACTTGGCCAAATCTCCTATCTCGCGAGGGCGCGCGCGGCCAAGAGTATGAAGGCGGCGCGCTTAGCCCGTCGCACGCTTGTTTTTTACCTTATACTCGCCTACTTGCTGGCGGTATGGATTACACAAGTGGCATTTTGGATCTCACCAACAGCGTCAAGCGTCTCGCCACTACGCTCGCGCGGCAAATTGCGTATTTTGTCACTATTTATTCTGGCATGCAGATGGCCGCTGACCGCCCCTTTATCTATGAAGAACGTTTCCCAGAAGTCTTTAAGTTTATCCGCGATGTGCCGACGAGCTTTGCTAAGACTATTCCGTTGGCCGGCGAGATTGGCGAATATTATGTCGTCGCTCGCAAAGATCGTAATTCTGCTGATTGGTATCTAGGTGGCGTCACCAGCGAAGAGCCCCGCCGTATCCATATCAATTTAGATTTTCTAGATAGTGGCGTTTATCAAGCCGAGATTTATGCCGACAGCGAAAACGCCCACTACCGCGACAACCCCTTTGGTATCAAGATTGAGCAAAAGCACGTCGGCTGCAATGATTTCCTCGACCTTTACATGGCACCAGGCGGCGGTTTTGCTATTAGGTTGAAGCGGTTATAATTAATCGATGTGTTGCGTCGCCATTATCAAGCTCGGTACCAGCGCAGGTCATTATCACTAATGTGTCCTTCTCGGCTGCGGCAAGCAGCTTATTCATATCAATCGCTGCTTTTTCTACTATATTTTTACTATATATATAATATATAGTGCCGTCATAAACCACCTCTTCCCCTATTTGTAGTCTATCTAGATTTTGAAACACCGAAGTAGAATGCCCAATGAGTAAAGTCTTATTCTCAGCTCGCTGGAATCTACCTACAATATCACTTGGCGTTTCTAGTTTATGACTTTCTAATTTTAGATTAGCTACATCAGTATTAAGATTAATACTTGGAATATTAAGGGTGGTGGAGATTTCGTAACTCTGCGTAGCTTCGGCCGGCTGTAACCCCACGACTATGTAAATCACAAAAAACAAAACATATAGTCCTACAAAAACACTTTTCGGGCTAAGATGTTTTCTTAGTTCCACACTCTCCTCCTTGATTTCATTATAGCATAAGCTAGTTCATAATTATTATGTTTTTTACAATTTTTTCCGCACAATAATTATATTTATTTTAAAATAATAAGTGCGATAATACTATCTATACCCCAGGGCTAAACATCTTCAGCTTTTTCTCGTGCGCCTTGTAGTTTTTGTCATGGCTTCCTACTTCCGCCCAAAAAGCTTTCGAATGGTCCATATGGTTTAGATGTGCTAGTTCATGTAATATCACATAGTCGCGTAGCGTTTCTGGCACTTTCATTAGCCCGATATTCAAAGATATTGTGCGATTAGAAGAGCAGCTCCCCCATCGCGTATTCGCATGCGTTAGCCGGCATTTTTCGTAGTTATAGCCATACAATTTTGCATAATATTCTAGGCGATATGGCAGATATTCACGCGCCTTCTTCATCAGCTGTTTTTTCTGATAATCTCGCGCTCGCTGCTCGCGGGGGTCCTTTACCGGCAATTTCTCGCGGATCACTTTGCGATTACTATTTAGAAACCTTTTTGCCAAAAAATCTGACGTATATGTCGGCACACTCATCGCTAGTCGCCCAGATGTCGACACTGAAAATCTCACCCCTCGCGCCAGGGGGCTTTTTCGCACAATTACTTCACCAAACTCTTTGTCGTTAATAATCATAAATTAGCGAGCTTTGGCCAACCCAGCCAGCACATGCTTGGTCTGCGTTTCAAAAGTATGTTTACCCGACAAAATAATCGGTTTCTCAAAATCTGCTGGCGCCTCCATCTCGGCCACAGCAGCATCGTAAGTCTCTTTGGCCTTTTTGATGGTGCGATAGCGTTTCTTTAGGCGCAGCTTGATCGTCATAAAATCTGTTTGCACCCATACCAAAGCTGGCTTGTAGCCGTGATTCCTGAGAATATTTCGTACCTCGGTGCGCTCTTTCTCGGTTTTTAGTTCGCCTTCTATTACGATTGATTGCTTTGATCTTGTGATGATTTCCAAAATTGCCAGTACTGCTTCATGCGAAAAACCATATTTTTCCTGAATTTCATCTAAATCGTAATATGCGAGATTGTATTTTTTCGCGAATTTCTCTGCAAAAGTAGTCTTACCACTACCTGGTGCCCCAAACACCAACACCGCCCTAAGTTTATTTTTATTACCTTCCATAATACCTATATTATAGCATAAATTAAAAATGAAAAAAGGCCCTATCTGGCCAAATCGTGGCAGGGGTGGCAAGGCTCGAACTCGCGACACCAGGTTTTGGAGACCTGTGCTCTACCAACTGAGCTACACCCCTTTGTAAGTTCCTACCCATTTTATCACAAAATATGATAAAATGGTAGAGATGAAAATACTTATGTTAGGATGGGAACTTCCACCGCACAATAGCGGCGGGCTTGGCGTTGCCTGTCTTAACATGGCGCGCGCTCTATCCAGTCAAGGTGTCGACATTGATTTTATCGTGCCATATGAAGCCGAACATCCTGAAATTAAGTTTATGCACGTAATATCTGCTACTCATCTCGACCCAATTTACCGTTACGGTGGCGGCGCTTACGAGTCTCTCAGGCTACTTGAAAAGATTATCCCTACTCTAGACAAAGAACAATTAGTCAGCATCCGTGATGTTCAAAAAACTTATTGTGATTTTGTCGAAAAGCATCTTATGGAATATAAACCTGACGTTATTCATGCGCACGACTGGCTTACTTACGAAGCAGGCATTTTAGCTAAAAAGAAATACAAAGTCCCGCTTATCGCCCACGTTCATGCCACAGAATTTGATCGTGCTGGCATGCACACTGGTAATCCTCTCATCCATGAGATCGAACGTGAGGGCCTGATGCTAGCCGATGAAATTATTGCCGTCTCTGAAGCCACTAAGCGCATTATTCACGAAAAATACAAAATCCCTCTTTCCAAGATTAGCGTTGTCTATAATTCTCTTGACGAAACTTACGAGACTTCATCTTATGAATTTAATCAAGATTTTTACAAATACATCCGCAGTCTCAAAGCTAATGGATATACTGTTATTTCTACCGTTGGGCGCTTTACTATTCAAAAGGGGCTCAAAAATCTCATGCGCGCTGCCGCTAGAGCACTTACCAAAAACTCTAAACTAATGTTCGTTTTTGCCGGCGACGGCGAAGAGCGCGACGAGCTAATCCAAATGGCTGCTGATCTTGGTATATTCAAAAACGTGATTTTTACCGGATTTATCCGCGGTCGCAAACTTCGCGATATTTACTCCATTTCCGATATTTTTGTGATGAGTTCTATTTCTGAACCATTTGGGCTTACTGCTCTCGAGGCGGCGCATCATGGCGATGTATTAATCCTTACCAATCAGTCTGGCGTATCTGAAATAATTTGGTCGGCGCTCAAATATGATTTTTGGGACGAAAAAAAGCTCGCCGACGAGATCCTAGCTGTAGCTGGTAACCCTGCGCTCAAAGAATCACTTCGTGGCAACGTCTTGCAAGAATATCGTAAAATTTCTTGGGATCAAGTTGCCAAAAAATGTCTGAGGATCTATAATAAGAGCATGAAACATAAGGGGTTTAATTAGGATGCGCGCGATTTGTCTGTATCTACATATCCATCAACCTGTCCGCTATCGCGAATACTCCATTTTTGATGTTGGCAACGATTCAAATTATTTTAATGACGACTATAACGGTCGCCAGTCTAATGAACGTATTTTTAGGAAAGTAGCCGACAAGAGTTACCGTCCGATGCTCCAGCTCCTCGAAGACAATATACGAAAATATCCCGACTTCAAGGTATCGCTATCTATTACGGGTACTTGGCTCGAACAAGCCGAAAAATGGGCACCTGAGCTTATTGTGCAGATTCGTCGTATGATTTCACGCGGCCAAGCCGAAATAGTCGGTGAAACTTATTATCATTCACTCGCTTTCTTTTATAATCTAGACGAGTTTAACGCCCAAGTAGACCAGCATGCTACCAAGATCAAAGAATTATTCGGCGTTACTCCGCAAGTCTTTCGTAATACCGAGTTAGCTTATAATGACAATCTCGCTCAGTGGGCCGAAGAAAAGGGTTATAAAGGTATCTTGGCTGAAGGCTGGGATAAAATCCTCGGTTGGCGCAGCCCAAATCATATTTATCGCCCAGCTGGCTGTGATAATCTGAGACTCCTACTTAAGAATTATCGTCTTTCTGATGATATTGCTTTTCGCTTTTCTAATCGTAGTTGGGGCCAGTGGCCACTTACCGTGCCAAAATATCAAGATTGGCTTAATCTAGAATGTTTGCGTGGCAACTTAATTAACCTCTTCATGGACTTCGAGACATTTGGTGAGCATCAATGGAAAGATACCGGCATCTTCGACTTCATGAATAATCTTATCTCCTCCTGGCTAGCCGAATATGAAAATAAGTTTGTCACTGTATCTGAAGCTTGCGATCTAGGTGATCCAGCTGATGAGCTTTCTATGCCAAATACTATCACCTGGGCCGACACGGAGCGCGATTTGTCTGCTTGGTTGTCCAATTCAATGCAACATTCTGCAATGAATGAGCTCTATGATTTGCGCGAAAGTATTCTGGCCACCAAAGACACGAATCTCATTCATGATTGGCGCTTCATGACTACTTCGGATCATCCATACGCTATGTGTACCAAATATTGGAATGACGGCGACGTCCACGCTTATTTCTCGGCTTACGCTTCCCCATACGAAGCCTTTTTGTATTTCGAAAACGTTCTCCGTGATATAGAATATCGGTGTAGCACAAAAAAATAACCCCCGATCGGGGGATTATTTTAACGCTTCTTTTCCTTAACTTCGTTGCGGCCTAAGTTTTTCTTAGTCTCTACAAACAAGACATGCTTACGAAGCACTGGGTCATATTTCCGAAGGCTTAATTTATCAGGAGTGTTCATGGTATTTTTCTTCGTGTAGTAAGCACGCACCCCAGACTCTTCAGAGACAAGACCAACCAATTTACGTTTAGTGTTATTCTTCTTTGCCATAATTCCCTTTATTTTACCACAGAATAACAAAAATGACAAGACTTATGCCCTGCCATTTTAGATTGACCGATCAATAATTACGGCACTAAGCCGCTGCCTTTGCAATAAACGCATTTCCTAGAGTAGACATCATAGCCAGTGCCACCACAATGAATGCATTTATTAGCCGCGTAACCAAGCCCACACTGAGCTACATGTCTATCTTTATCAGCTTCGGACAAGAAAGGCCTTCCGCATCTTGGACAACTGTAGGTCAACCATCTCACCACCTTTCAAAGGTACAATATTTATGAGAAATATTATATTATTTAGTTGCACTTTTTGCAAGCAGGAGCGCGATGAAGTTTTTGATGTCTTTAATACCTAGATTATTATCGGCCGGCCGAAAGATCTCCGGATCATTTATAAACTCTAAGGTGGATATTGAGTCATAGACGGTTTTCATTAGCTCAAGCAATTCTTTTTCATCGTCATCATTAAACTCATAAATTTTATCATACACCTCGTCATCTTTGTCTGGCGTCACAAAGAGGATATGTGCTCGCTCTACTTTGTATTTACGATAAGTCAGCGAATTATTGAGTAGTAATTTGTAAAATCCCAGCTGTAACATATATTTATACAATGTCGCATGTGAGCGCCATTTCTCTTTATGATAGCCACCGGTCTTAAAATCATAAATTTCAATCGTCTTTGTGTCGTCATCTACCAGTATATGGTCGATTTTACCAGTCACTGGCACACCATCAATAGATAATTTCTCGGGTGCTAGATTTACTTCGGCCTTGCCTTGCCTTAATATCTTGCCAAAGTTTTTTAGTGATATCGATAGATCTTCGGGGCCTTTTTCGCGGATCTTTTGTAAGATTTCTTGTGGCAAGTCTTTTTTCTCTAATTCGGCCAAGAAATACTCCACTGCTTTTTCGTCCGAAATACCACTATTCGTCACCATTTCAAAAGTTTTGTGTACCAAGTCACCAAATGCTAAAGCTTCCGTTTCTGGCTCTTGCGGTGCGCGCAGCACCTGTCGCTTAAAGAATTCTACTGGCCCTGCATACACTATATCAATAAACGACGTCAAGCTCGACGCCGACATTCGCCAATTCGCTACTCTATCTTGGTAAATTACTTTCATATCTGGCGTCAATTTAGCATACGGCGCTAACCACTGCTTTAGTCGTCCTGCCTCTGTTACTTCGGAAGAATCGGACGCGCTTGCATCATAATGACAATCTACTTTTCCAGCCGGAATTAGCGGCGAAATCACTGTGTCGCCATCCGTATATTCTTCAAAATACTCTAGTCGATCCGGCGATTTATCATTAAAATCATGCAGTGAACTAATGATATAGAGCGTGCTTTTAGCTCGCGTCAAGGCTACATATAGTATACGCAGCTTTTCGCCATCTGTAGTACCGGTGTGGCGAATCTGCATCAAGTTCTTTGGTAGTGCCAATAGATTATTATTACCCTTACCCTTGCCCCATGCTACGTGATCAGCCGAAATAATAAACACATATTCAAACTCTAGCCCTTTTGCCTTGTGCGCTGTCAGTACCTGTACCGCATCATCGGCGTCTTTATAGGGGCTCGTTTTGTTTAGTGTCATTTCCGCGGCTTCGTAATCGTCCACCATTGCTACGAGGTCGTCTAATTTCAGGCTTTTTTCACCAAAATGTTTCCTCAGCTTACCGCGCAAAGATGCCAAATTTTCATATAACATAAATGCCCCGTATTCGTCGTCTTTTGTATAGTATTCGAGTAAAGGTGAGCGATAATTATTTAGTTCTGTCGCACCGATAATATAATCTAGGATGATTTCAAGCGGCTCGGTAAAAGATTTTGCAGTCAGATCGGCCAAAAACTTCGCGACTTCTTGAATCTTGGTATTCTCAGACGTAGCTAATACCTCAAACATCGCCTTACGATCCTTACGTGCTTGCCCAGCTAACTTTATTACCTCTAGCATTGGCAGTTCAAAGAACGGATAAGCCAAGATTTCTAGCAGCGACACTCTGACTTTAATCTCATTTTTGATTTCATATACAAACCTCGCCAGTGTCAAAATCTCGTGTATCGCCTCGTCTTCAAATAAATTATCACGCTTTTCGTAAGCAATTTTAATCTCGGAGTGAGACTTTAGATATGGCAGGAGCGGCATAAAATACTTGGTCTTATAAGAAATAATCGCAATTTCGCTTTGCTTTACGCCAGATTTTATCAATTTAGAGATTTCTCTCGCGATAAAATCATATTCCATATCGGATGATAAAAACTCGTGGCGGTGAATCTGGGTTTTTGCCGGTGCTGTTTTATGCGCAAAGAGCTCCTTATCAGCAAATCTATCTGGTGCTTGGTTGATGATTTTACGCGAAAAGTCCAAAATCTCCTGTGTGCTGCGGTAATTTTCGACCAGCGGTATTACATTAGCTGTATAGTGAGCTTGGAAATCAGTCAAATTAGTAGATAGTGCCCCCTGAAACTCGTAAATCGCCTGGTCGTCATCGCCCACCGCCATAATCATTGGTTTTTCGTAGTCGGTTAGTTGCTTAATAATCGCAAACTGTGACGGGTTGGTATCCTGGAACTCGTCTAGCATGATAAACTGATACCGCTCCTGTAGAGTCAACCTAAAGCCTTGATCAGTTTTTAACACTCGCACTGCCTCTTGTATCATATCATCAAAATCATACAAACCACCTTCTTTTAGATACTTATCGTATGCGGCCATCACCCGCGCGAGGCTTAGTAGCTTCTTATTTGCCACGCGATCTTTCAATCGATAATTCCCCTTCTCGTCTTTTTCAAAGTATTTATCTTTCCAACTCGACAAAGGCTTTATCTTTCCGGTCGATTCTGCCTCAACAACAGCATTCTTTAGGTCTCTAGCTAATCCGGCAATTGAGCGTTCTACAGTAGGTAAAATAGGGTCCACTTCTGTATAATTTAATAATATATTATATATAGGTTTATATGCTTTATCATAAGACTCATTAAAATTGCGCGGCACAATATTCTGAAGTAGCGGCGAAATCGCATCGGATAATACTTTTGAATCTTCCAAGTTTTGCTCGGCAATTTTCTGTAAATCTTCTGCCGAAAGCCCCGCAGATTTTGCCGATGATATTACACTAATGATATCTTTAACATTATCACCCCGCAGAATATCTCGCCCAGGCAAATTACTTTGAATCTCGCGCACAATTTTAAACTGCGTTACTTCATCTATCGCTGAATCCAGCTTCCGGTCATAATCTTCGGCATAATTCTTATACTGTAATAAAATATCCGTACCAAACGCATGATAAGTGCCAATATTTACCTTACCGCCATCTTTGCCAATAATACTTTTGAGCCGCTCGCGCATATTAGCCGCTCCGGTTTCAGTAAAAGTCAAACACAGGATATTTTCTGGGTTAGTATCGGTATTTTTTAGAATATAAGCCACCTTTTCGGACAGTAGCTGGGTTTTACCCGTGCCAGGCCCCGCCAGCACCAAAAGTGGCCCGTCTAAATATTCTACTGCTTCTTTTTGTTTCGCATTTAATCCCATTTTTTGCTTATCTTAATTAATTCTTTTAGTATTTTTGCTGTATCTGGTACCATAATTTCGCCTTTCTGTACGCGCTTTAAAGTAGCCACACCTTCCACGGTTTTTTCTGGCTTCACGCTTATGTCTTTCTTGAGCATCTGCCCAAACTCATAATTCCTAGACGGTGGCCCACAGGTAATTTCTAAATCGCCTCTACCACAAGACAATTCTACCGTATCTGCCTTCGCTTCATTTGCAATTAAAATCTGCTTTAATTCATCTACTGCGCTATCTATATATAATTTATGCTTTGCGGTACCAGGTCTTATCCCTAATATCCCAGCATATATTGCATACGCATTTTTTAATGATCCGCATAGTAATACTCCGCGTTTGTCGTTTGTAAAATCAAACGTAATATAATCCGTAGCTAGAAGCTCAGCCACCTTTGCATTTGTGGCGGTTAACCGTGTCAGTTTTCTTGCCTCAAGGTCATTTGCAAAGCTAGGCCCGCTCACTATCATATAATTTTTAAAATCATCAAAAACCTCAGTAGACAAAAGCCCTTTTGTCGCCACAATTAGCGGGATGTCTTTCGGCAACTTACCTAATAATTTTGCCACTGCCTCCGACGGCGTAGCTAATAATGCATACTTAGCCCCATCCAGTACCACTTCCAAACTACAATCTTTGATTTTTGGATCAAAATAAGCCACCTCATACTTATTATCTTCCAAAGTACCTCCAAGCGCTTTGCCATATGCCCCCGCGCCCAACACCGCAATCTTCATACACTTATTATACCATGCAAATCGGCGGTTTATCTTAACACGCAACGCACTGAATATCCCCAGCTTCTGTCGCCATAATTATGCGAAGTACTCCCACTGAAGACGATCGCCCCACTATCATCATATGCTACACTAGACCAATAGAGGCCTATAATGCCTATATGAGTAATATAATTTGAACTGTGGGTGGTCAATAGACTGAATGATAAGGTCGTAGTTATCGTTGTCAAAATAAAGGTTGAAAACTTCCGAGCGGAAGTAGCTGTCTTTTTTCATGTGCTTGTTGATGACTTTTAAAATCTGTTTCTTTTGGCTGGATGTGAGCAGATACTTTTTCTCATCCGCCTTCATGATTTTATTTTATCATTATTATTCTTTATTCTTATTCTATTTTCTCGACAAAAGAGTTGCGGGGATAAGGCGAGAACGAAGCTACTCTGCCAAACAGCGGACGGACCAGCCGCGGTACCTGTTGTAGTAGTTGGCCGGGTTAACAATACCAGAAGTGAAGAACAGGTTGAAGGCGCCAGAAGTACTGCCTACCGCGCTAGACCAGTAGTACCCGCCGATAGCTGAACTGATAAGCGAGCCATTATAGACGTAGCCGGACCGCACAAAGTAAAGCGGGCTAGCTACCATCTTATTGTAACCACCTGTAGCATATCCTGCCGTGTTTTTATCGTCCTTGGTTACTCCATAAGCATAAAGCATTTTAGAGAACTCATATCCTCCATCAACCGATGCGGCGTTCGGTAACCTCCAGCCTTTAGGACAAATAGAGTTAGCAGCATTACCATCACTAACATAGCTAGACGAATTATTGGATGCTATTGCAGCAGTCCAGTTGTAATAGTTACCAGATTGACCATGACCATCTTTATAGCCATCTGGTTCAACGTTGCCTCTATCATAGGAATAAGGGTTACTATTATCATTCTTCCAAGTAGTAGAACTAAGATCTTCTGGAGCTATGGTAGCTCTTTCTGGTGTCCAGGTAATAGTGCCTCCTGTACAAGTAGGATCATCATTAGAACAAGAGTAACCATTATTTGTGTCATAACCTTTAGAACCATAGAGAGTAAGATTAGTATCATTAGACGTAAAGGTACGCATAGCAATACTACCATCTGGATTAGTAGTATTAAAGTCTAAATCTAGATTCTCTGTCATCCATACATTCCCGTCTGTTAGCTTAGAAATATAATAAGTTTTTTCATCCCGGCTATCTTTTAGTTGGTATTGCTCATTTGTAATCATAGAAGACAACACATCCGCTTTTTGCGCAGAAGTCAAACTCGCAAAGTCTTGCATATACTCAAGCTCAAAAATACTTTTTGATATTGATCCATTAGTAGGGATTAAAACATATTTCACCTGCCCAACGTAATTATCTGCTGGCTGCGTACTAGAGACCGTAGCCTGGTAATTAGTTTGGAAGACCGACTGTGTAGAAGTGTCACCAGAAGCAGGCTCATAATAGGCTACTTTTGTATACGTAGCTGGGATATTTGCATAGTTCTTAGTGGTGCCCGTGCCGGCGTCATACTCAGGAACCACAGTACCGTAATCGCCACTAGAAGTTAGGTTCATCTTCCAGTTGCTACTACCGCTACCTGTCTGAATATCGTAAGCGCTGCCAATAGTCTGCGCTAATAGATTAGTGTTACCTACCTGATTGCCTGAAAAACCTACCGCATATAGCGCGTAGCCATTGGGGCTATTGCAAGTAGTCGTAAACTTACTGCCATTTACATTACTGGTGCTATTATTCGCAAGTGTCAAATTATAGCTACCTCCACCAGTAGCTACAAAGCCGCACGAAGTACTTACCACTACTGATGCTTTCGCCGAATTACTACAGGTAATAACCCCAGTCTCGCTATCGGTCGTACAAGATTGTGCCGCAAAAACATCGCCACCAGATGCTATTACTCCAAGCATAGCAAATACGCCTACGATACTCAAAATCACAAAGCTGATACCTTTTTTATGCATAATTATTTCCATTAAGGTTATGTAAATATTATATCACTTTCTCCATCAAAACTACAAGGTTTTTATATCGCCGATTTCTTTAGTTTTCGTTTTTTTATTCTTACTACAACAGCACTAATTATCACCCCGATCAATATTACCACCGCCGCCATAAACCATAGCGGGCAAATCACTACATTTCTTGTTTCAACAGAAGTTTCTCCGCCATAATATATCGTCTGGGTGACTGCTATCAAGCCTGCAGCTGGTAAATTATCAATTTTATAGTCAGTGCGTCTAACCGTTTCCGGCATAATCGCCTCCGAATAACGCCCGCCATTTTGATCTTTCGATAAAATTATCTCGCCGGTTATAAGATTCTTGATCTGTAATAATGTAATGGCCGATTCGTGTATGTTACCATTGTTTGATAGTAGCGACCCTACCGACATCGGTGTAGACATAATAAAGCCTGGTATATTATTTTCCAAGATTTCGCCATCATGATACGTTTCGCCAGCCACATTCGCATAAACCAAGCTTGCAATTTCAAACACGCCATTAATCGCCGAACCGCCACTGTAGCTCTGGTTATCTTCCGTCACTAAAATAGAAGCATATTGTCCGCCAGCTGGCGCCGATTCAGGTACCGATATAGTGAACTCTACTTCTCTTTGTTCACCCGGCTTTAAGCTACCAGTTGGATTATTAATAGTAATCCACTCTGCCATCATTGAGTGATTAGATTTTGTGACCAAATCAACATCATAGTCTTCACCAATTACGCTATACGGAGCTGCAGACACTTGATAATTAAAATCACTATCTGCGTCACTCGAATTTATAATGGTAATCTTACCGGTATATATCTTATTCAACTCTAGGTCGAACTCCTGCCCCGTTGGTGTAACGGAAAACATTTATTCTACCTCCAAGATCTCACCAGTACCATGTTTTAGATGCAAAAGTCGCTGATTTTTCGATCCACGATATTTTAGGCTCAGGTCGCGTTTTTCAAGTATAAACGGACCGTCAATCAAAGCATCAAGAGATTTTAGAAACTCCCAAGGCTCACCACCATATTCTTTGATCACTTCATAAGTAAATCCCGAAAAACTCCAAACGTTCCAGCCTAATTCTTTGCGCACATAATCAGCAATCTTTTTACAGGCTTTGGCTTGTACGAACGGCTCACCACCACAAAACGTCAACCCAGCCTGCCCTTTAAATTGCGACAACCGCTCACAAATCTCATCTATTTCAAACAAAAATCCATCCTCGTAGCTCCAAGTCTCAGGATTTTGGCAACCTGGACAATGATTAGGGCAACCCTGTGTCCATACCACTGCACGCAATCCATCACCGTTTACGATATTATCATGCTCTAGTGGGCCGGAAAGCCGGATCATTCCATCCGGCGTTTCCGCTTGTTTGGCAAGTTTTTCTAGCGAAATCTTATGCCAATCAGTCATTATTTACCCTTAGCGCAATTACAGATTTTTTCAAACGGCACATCACCTTCGAGACGTCCGCAATGCGGGCACCGATCGCCAGTGATGATACCAGAGAAACCGCAAATCGGATCGCGATCTACTGGGTGGTTTACTGAGCCATATCCGATACCTTCATCGTGCATTTTGCGGATTACCGACTCAAACGCTGCAATATTCTGCGATGGGTCACCATCTAACTCGATGTAAGTAATATGCCCAGCATTGCAAAGATTATGATATGGTGCCTCAATCTCGATCTTCTCAAATGCCGAAATTGGATAATACACAGGTACGTGGAATGAGTTCGTATAGAAATCACGATCCGTCACACCTGGAATCACGCCAAACTCTTTGCGATCAATCTTGGTAAAGCGCCCAGCGATACCTTCAGCCGGGGTTGCAAGTAGCGAGAAGTTCAATTTATACTTCTTACAATATTGATCACATTTTTCACGCATGTGAGTAATGATATCTAGACCCAACTCACGCGAATCTTCATCTTCACCATGATGCTTGCCGGTCATTGCCACCAAAGTCTCCGCGAGACCAATAAAGCCGATCGATAACGTACCATGCTTGATCACGTCACGCAGAGTATCGTTTGGCCCAAGCTTTTCGCTGCCAAACCAGTTTCCTTGCCCCATTAGGAATGGGAAGTTGCGCACGTGTTGATTGGCCTGGAATTCAAACCTTTCCAAAAGTTCATCTTTTACTAGATCCATCTTCTCGTCTAATTCTTTATAAAACCCTTGCCAATCGGCTTCTTTGCGCTCACCCAAGCAAATACCATGATGAATACCAATCCGCACTAGGTTTACCGTTGTAAACGACAAGTTACCACGCCCAGTTACAATACCGTCACTCTCCGGAAAGACGGACGCAAACACCCGTGTCCTACAACCCATGGTCGCGATTTCAGTACGATAATCACCCTTTTTGTAATACTTCAAATTATATGGCGCATCTATGAAGCAAAAGTTCGGGAACAACCTCTTTGCCGATACCTCCATTGATCTCTTAAATAGATCATAATTTGGATCTTCAGGGTTGTAATTCACACCCTCTTTTACCTTGAAAATTGAGATTGGGAAAATTGGCGTCTCACCCTTACCGAGACCATTTTCCGTAGCTTCTAACAGATATTTCGAAATCAACCGACCCGACGGAGTCGTATCAGTGCCAAAATTAATTGAAGTAAATGGCACCTGAGCCCCTGCCCGTGAATGCATGGTGTTAAGGTTATGAATGAACCCTTCCATTGCTTGTAATGTCTCGCGTTCAACATCTTCATTTGATGCTTCGATTACTTCCTTTGGCCATTTTGCTCTTTCGAGCTTTTTGTCGTCGCCAAATTGATAACTGTCTTTTACCTCCAAATCAAGTTTCTTGCCGGCAAATTTATTATATTTAGCCAAGTTTCGCTTCAGGGCTTTACGGAAAGATTTGTCCACGCCTGGTGCCATCGCATAATCAAAGTTCGGAATAGACTGGCCTCCGTGCTGTTCGTTTTGGTTAGCTTGCAATAAAATCGCTGCAAGTGCCGCATAAGAGCCAATCGAATTTGGCGTACGCAAGTGTCCGTGCCCGGTATTAAACCCACCATTACCAAACAATACAAACGGGTCACTCTGGCAGCAAGTCAAAGTCCCCGTCGCATAAAAATCTAGGTCATGAATATGAATATCACCATTATCGTGCGCCGCCGCAATATCTGGGCGTAGCAGCAAAGACTTAGCAAATACTTTTGAACCCTCAGCGCCAAATTGCAACATCTTGCCCATGGCCGAATTGCCGTCTACGTTCGCGTTAGAGCGCTTCACGTCGGAATCTTCTGAAGCATCCGCATGCGAAATCGTGCGGTAAATCATCATTAGATCAGACTTTGCTTCACGCCTGCGTGACCGCTCTTGACGATACTGAATATATTCCCGTGCCGTCTTCTTAAAAGATGATTCCATCAATACTTCTTCTACAATGTCTTGAATCTGTTCAACATTTGGCGTGCGCGCAGTGATTTCTTCTTCAGCCCGTTTCAACACCTTTTCGGTTAATGCCTTTGCGCGGTCGTATTTGAACTCTTCTGTCGCAAGCCCTGCTTTAGCTATCGCGTCAGTAATCTTCTCCGGGTCAAACTTTACGATTTTCCCATCACGCTTTACTATACGTTTGAACATTTTACCTCCTTATCCGTCTGTTCAAATGATTAATGTATGACTTTCTCTATATATCACGCGCTTATAATATATTCTTCATCTATATAATATATAGTAGCAATTTTTTGTTATTTACGCCATATATAGTGCTTAATATCTAATATACACCACTAAATATGGATTTTCAAGACTTTTTATGCTTAATTTTTAGAAAATTATTCCACCACTATTTCATCGGTAGCAGGTAGCACAATTGACACATCGTCGCTGATTTTTTTAGTCTTCTGCTTTTTGTCACCAAAGATCCATTTGTCCACCCAAAAAAATATGCATCCACCGATCAAATTCGCTACAATTGTCGCTATCGCCACATTCCAACCACCCATCCACATCAGACACACTGCCAATATCGGAGAACTCAACTGCCAACGGATCAAATACAGAAAAAACTTCTTCATAACCTCACCTAAATTACTTAACCTGGTGGGGCTTAATTAACCAGGTTTTACTCGTGTACAAAGAGGACATAGAAGAAAAACTCCAACGTCGCATATACGAAGAGTAGCTGGCTTCCCCATAATTAAATTATACCACATAAAAAGTCACCCATCTGCCGTTTTGCCGTTTTGCCGTTGCCCCGTGTAGCAGGGGGAGAAAGTGGGGCATAATTAAAATAGTATGACAAATATTGAATGTGAACTATGTGAGATTGACGGCAAGATAGAATTGAGCGAAGGTGTAATACCGGAATTGGATGTTTAGCCCCTTAATTGCGACAAATGTTTAAACAGTTGAGCAGTAATACCGCTGCAATACCAATAATCAGCACCTTTATTATCGTTGCCCGCCAAAGCCGACGTTAAAAGAATGAGAGTATTGTCTAGGTCGAGCTCTTTGATTCTGTTCTTTATATCTTGCTCTAACCACTCCAGACCGTCAATCCAATAATCACTGCCAGTAAAAAGATTATTGTCGTACATAAACGGCAACAATTTTTTATTGATATAAGAAGTTTGGTGTCGAAATAATGAGGCGTGCTTTGCGATTTTATTCAGCTTAGCAAAGCCCCTATCGTCGAGTTTATTAAACGAAGATTTTGCTTCCTGTAAATAAGCAGCTTCTTGAGGATATTTAGAGATGTTGCCTCTGTTCGCCATACTGTCCTTATATTATTTTGAAACAATTATCCCGCTTTGCTCGAAAAAATAAAGTCTTCAAAACTGCTAGAGGAGCAAAAATTAAATTATTATGAAACTAGTTTTAATGAAATACCTAAACAGCCGAGGCTTACCCTGCTACTGTCGCATAACTGAGGATGAAGCCTCTGGGAGTGACGAAACTCGTCTAGATATGATGGAGCTAGAGGCTGAAGAAATGCTTTTTTCGGGCGAAATGAAAGAAAAGCTCTGGATTAAATGCCTCGACAAAGAACAATATAAGCAACTAATGGACGAAGAAGCTCGGGCACGCCAGGAAACTCTCGATAAAATAATTAGGACTTGGGAAGAATCCTAGACGAGCAGTTCGAAAATCCATACAGAAACATCGGCAAAAACACCGGTGTTTTACTTGACACTTGCATAGGGAATTGCCGAAAAATATGCTATAATTAAGTTGTTCTGAATTTCAATTCTGTTGCGAGTCTACCTTTAACAAGGTAGAGCAAAGAATTAGACTCGAAGTGGAGCACTCGCTCCAGTTAGCCTAATCGCTCGCTGCAGAAAAATGAAGTTCAGAACACTCCATAGCGAGTGTTCCACTTTGTTATGAGGGTAGTGGCATTCATTAAATAAGCGAGGTAAATATGCAAAACGGAGAAACTCCACCAACTAATAATACAGAAATTAACCCTACGACCGGGAGTGAAAATCCGTGGCAAAGAATTGCCGAAGAGGCTCCGCCATTTGGCGGTGGCGAAAAGCAATCCTTCAGCACATCAGAAACTAGCAAAGATACAGCCGAATCCGATGATTATTACACTTTTGAGGGCATAGAATACCGAAACATCGACAAGATCGACATCTCTACCGACCAAGGTAAATTTGAATGGATCGATAGCCTCGTAGGAAATGCCAATGCCAGACTCGAAGACGAACAAGACAATATTATACGCGAAGAAGGTCTTTATGGCATGGATAAAAAAGAACAAGAAGAATACCTCGAATATAATGATGCATACCAAGACAATAAAAGATCACTCGACCTCGC
>JAFWJH010000008.1 GCA_017511645.1 Candidatus Saccharimonadota bacterium | reverse complement strand
TACTAGAGCCAAACGCTGGATATTGTAATGACCGTACTTTATATAGTAATCGGTCTTCGACTACTCCACTAATAGATTCCGATGTTATAGTTCCGGGCCCTACTGGCAGTATGAGACCAGCTGCATATTATTTCGGAGCTTATATTAGAAATAATCATCCCGTTACCGTTACCGTTAAGGCACCCTCTTTAAACTGCCCACGTGGCGCAGTAGACCTATACACCTATAAAACTAGTAACGGCACTGATCTAAATGGTGGCAATGGTCAGCTGACTAAGCCAATAGCTCTTATTACTGCAGACGAATCTGCCTTAGCGGGCAGTGGCAATGGCAGTAGGACAGCGGGCTCTACTTATTCATCTAATTATAGTTACAGTTCTTACCTGCGTTCTGGATCGGACTTCTGGTTGCTTTCGCCTGGCAAACGCGACGACTATGGCCTAACTAGTGATAGTATATTATCCTCCAATGGCGTCGTATCTTGTGGAGGTTCTAGTTCATATTTAGTAGGTCGATACGGAGTACGCCCGGCCATTTCGCTCACTTCTGGAACTATCATTTCTTCCGGCACTGGTACTGCGGTAGACCCGTGGGTGATACAACCAAATAATAACCAAGCACCAGAAGCCACTGAACCCCTAGGTGTCATGGAAAAAAATAACAATTCATGGCAAACCCTAAAGATCGTATTGTTAGTACTATCAATTGTATCTATGACTTTCTATATCCTAGTCCTAATCCAAAAAATCAAAAACCATAATAAAGAAGTAGAAGAATAATCCCCTACATTCCATTGGATCAAAAAACGTGCTATAATTTTCTTCAAGACGGAAGTGTGGCCGAGTGGTTGAAGGCGCACGCTTGGAAAGCGTGTAACGGGGCAACTCGTTCGCAGGTTCGAATCCTGTCGCTTCCGCCATGAAAATTAGACAAGAGCTTGCTCTTGGCTAAGTTTTATAAAGGAAGCAAAGAGGATTTTTATCCTGTCGCTTCCGCCAAGTTTATGGAGAAGCAATGAGCGAAAGCAACATCATTATTGAACTAAAAGGTTTGACCAAGCGCTATGGCTATGGCGACACTGAGTCTTTTGCTCTCAAAGATTTTGATCTCACCATCAAACGTGGCGAGTTTATTATGATTATGGGCCCCTCTGGTTGCGGCAAGACTACGCTTCTTAATATTATAGGACTCTTAGATCGCGCCTCAAGGGGTGAATATATCCTAAATGGCGAAGATGTTGCTGGTATTTCTGCGCGTCGTCAAGCCAAGCTTCGCGCCAAAAAAATTGGCTTTATTTTCCAAAACTTTAATCTTATTGAAGACTTGCCAATCATTGAAAATGTTGCCCTACCAATGGTATACACCGGCTATTCCAAAACTGCTCGTCTCAAGAACGCTTCTTCTGCTCTTAAACGTTTTAATCTTCAAGAACGCGAATATTATCTTCCCTACCAACTTTCTGGTGGCCAACAACAACGCGTAGCTATTGCTCGCGCTATTGTCGGCAACCCAGAAATCATTCTCGCCGACGAGCCTACCGGCAACTTAGATTCTCGCTCTTCGCATACCGTTATGGAAGAATTAAAAGCTATTCACGAGGAGGGTAACACTATTATTATGGTAACCCACAACCCTGCTCTTACCACCTATGCTACTCGTGTAATTAATATGTTAGACGGCCAGATCGATACCGACGTCAAAACCGTATCCGACCAAAATCTACCTCAACCTATCGACGTCAAAATTAAAAAACGTAAAATTAAACCCGAAGTTATACTCGGCAAAATTGAACCTGCTAAAAAACGTAAACGAAAATCTCGGAGGAAAAAATAATGGCACTGCTCCTAAAAACCCATTTTAAACTTGCCAAAACCTCCATCAAAGAAAACCGCACCCGCTCTTTTCTAACTTGTCTTGGCATTGCAATTGGTGTCGCTAGTATTATTTTGATTCTTTCTCTTATGGGTAGCATCTCTAATCTTATCAAAAATGAAGCCGCCGAGATCGGCCCCGACCTTATTGTCGTGCGTCCCAGCTCTAGCAAAGATTCTCTTACCAATGTAATTAACGAGCTCACCTCTTCAAATACTTACGAGCAATCTAGCCTCTCACTCAAAGACGTTTCTGCCATTTCTGCTATGGATGATATCGCCGCCGTTGCGCCCATCGCTACTTCCACCAATACTATTAATTCAGAAAAAAACAATTTTCCTTCCGTACCAATCCTTGGCACTACGCCAGATTTTAACAAGATTGAGCCTTTAACTCTCCGCTACGGCACTTTCTTTACTGATAATAATAAAGAAAACGGCGTCGTGCTCGGCCATACCTTGTCTTTAGCTTTATTTAATACTATTAATAGTACTGTTGGCAAGACTATTACTATTATGGGCGAAAAATTTATGGTGGTTGGTGTTCTCGAAGAGGTCGATAAATCTATTAATTTCGATGATATTGATTTTGACAATGCTCTCGTTATGGATATTAATTCTCTTGACAAGATCAATGGCTCTACTCAGATTCAACAAATCAATATTAAGGCTACTAATACCGAAAGTCTCGCTACAATCTCAGACAACATCAAAACCGAGTTGAAAAATAGTAAGTCTGGTGACGAAAACTTCACCGTCGCTTACGGCGACGAAATCACTCATCCAGCCAGTTCGCTATTTGTCATTGTTTCTGGCATGTTGGCGCTCGTCGCGGCCATTTCTCTCATCGTGGGTGGCATTGGTGTGATGAACATTATGCTGGTCTCGGTAGCCGAGCGCACTCATGAGATTGGTATCCGCAAAGCCGTCGGTGCCTCTTCGCGCAACATCTTGATGCAGTTCCTTTTCGAAGCCCTCATCCTTTCTGTGCTTGGTGGTTTCTTTGGTTTAGTTTTAGGTTATATCTTAGCCTTCCTTATTTCTATCATTACACCATTTGCACCATATATCAGCTGGGAGATTCTCGCTCTTACCTTTCTCACTACTCTTGCTGTTGGCATTGTTTTCGGTATTTATCCAGCCCTCAAAGCTGCCTCTAAAGATCCGATTGAGTCGCTCAAGCATTATCGCTAGTGTTATAATATTTATATGAAGCAATTTTTAGAAAAACTACCTTTTTATAATCAAGCTGTTCTTCCCTATCATTTTTTACAATCAGTCATTGCTGGCACTAAGTATGGTTTTCCGGGCCAAAAACTTCGCGTCATTGGTATTACCGGTACTAATGGCAAAACTACTACTGCTTTTATGGTCTGGCAAATGTTAAATCATGCCGGCCACAAAACTGGCCTTTTGACTACAGTCGCTTGGGGTGTTGATAAGTTAAAACCAGAGCTGAACCACATGACTACCGTTGACGCGATTACCCTTAACCGTCGCATTGCTAATATCAAAGATCAGGGCGCCGAGTTTTTAGTACTTGAAATTACTTCTCATGCTTTAGCCCAGTTCCGTGCCCTTGGCATTCCTGTCGAAATTGCTGTCTTTACCAATCTCACCCACGATCATTTAGATTACCACAAGACTTTCACTAATTATCGCGCCGCGAAAGGCAAGTTATTCAAAAAAGCTGATTTTAGTATCTTAAACGCCGATGATGCAGCTACTAAATATTACAAGACTCTCGCCAAATCATTCACAACTTACGGTATCAAATCTGGTGAGCATTGTGCTAAAGACATTAAGTTAAATGTCTCTGGCGTTAAATATTCCGTAGACGATCTAAAAATCGAAACTCAGATCCCAGGTGAGTTTAATGTCTATAATTCCCTCGCCGCCGCTTTGGTTGGCAAAAAACTTGGCCTCACCAATCAGCAGATCGAAGACGGCATCAAATCTCTTACTGCCGTCGAAGGTCGCATGAATATTATAGACGAAGGCCAGCCTTTTACTGTTATTGTAGATTATGCTCATGCGCCAGATGCACTAGAAAAAGTCTTTAATTCGGTCAAGGGTCACAAAGGTCGCATTATTTCCGTCCATGGTGGCGCGGGTCGTCGCGACCCATCCACTCGTCCGATTCGCGGCGAGATTCTCGCTAAAAACTCCAACATTGTCATCATTACCGAAGACGATTCCCGCGATGAAGACCCCGAAAAAATCGCCGCCGGATTCATCGACGGCGCAATCAAAGCTGGCAAAACTTTAGACAAAGATTTATTCAAAGAACTAGACCGCAAAAAGGCTATCGAGCTCGCTATCAAAACCGCAAAAAAGGGCGACCTCGTTCTAATTCTCGGCAAAGGCCACGAAAAAACTATTCTCCGCGCCGATGGTCCACATGAGTTTGAAGATATTAAAGTTGCCAAAGAGATTATTCGGGATTATATTCCGCGATCCCATCAATAATATTATCAGTATTGATCCCGAGTCCATTTGCAATTGCTGCGGCGCAAGCCATGTAGGATACGGCTGTTTCACCTGCCACAAAAGTTGCTACCGATATCACTTCGGACTTGATTGACAGCGTAGCTTCCGTTCCCTTCGGGTAAAGCTTTGAATTTAGTATCTTAATATCTGCTCCACTCTGCCCAAAAGTTACCGTTTCTTTCTCACCCTTAAACTCCGCAAAAGTATCGTAATTGAGATCATCACTATTTAATACCACAATTTTCGGCTTCATATCAAACAAGGTTTTTTCGTTGTCTAGATATTCTTCTGGCTCCATATCGCGTAGCCCCGCCGTAACAAAGTTCGTCATCGCAGCTACCGTTACCGGTAGACCATAGAATATATTATCGCGTAACCCTTCCGCTGGCACTGTTACTACCACGTAATTCGCCCCCGCCTTCCATGCATCGCTAAGGAACTTATGCAACATACTCATTTTAAATGGCTGGTCACTTGCTAGCACCGCTACCTGCTCACCAGACGCGCGTAAAATCTCGTGCACATAATGCGCCACGATCGTCTTCCCTGTCGTGCCAGTAATGGCAATCAGTTTCATGTCTTTTACCGGGTTACCGTAGTAAGATTTCAAAAGTTTCGCCTTGATTTTTTGCGAACTTTTTTTAATACCACCTTTTTTGTTTTTCGCTTTGGTAGTTTTTTCGCGCTCTTTCATACCTTTATTCTACCACCTTTCTCTAAAATCTCCAATTTTCCACTTGATATATTCAAAATGTTTATGATAAAATTAAAAGGTATATGAAGGAAGGTGAGCCAATCTTTGGTGGAAACTAAATTATGTTGAGCAAAAAAATAAAAATTATCCTTGTGGCATGTTTAGTACTATTTGCCAGCCTTGTGTCACCTGTTTTTAGTAGTAAAACTGCATATGCAGATGATGAAGATGATGCCGATAAACCCTCCGCAGTAAATTATGAATCTATAGACGAGCAAGATAAGGAAGGGAATACAGATGAGATAGAAAAGACGTGTAGAGATAATTCTCGGATGGGGTGGTTGACATGTACGATATTGCTCACCTTAACGGAGATTCCGGGTCAATTATTTGGATTAGTGGACGATTTTTTACAGATTAAACCAACAGAGGTTTTTGTCACCACTAGTAGCGGAAGTAACGTTTCGTATGAAATTTGGAATCAATTTCGTAACATAGCCAATATAATAATAGTCGTTATACTGCTAATCGTAATTTTTTCTCAGATTACTGGTGTAGGTATAGATAATTATGGTATCAAAAAGCTTCTACCCAAACTCATTGCTATGGCTATTTTTATCAACCTTAGCTATATCATCTGTCAGTTGGCAGTAGACTTCTCTAATATTGTAGGGTCGAGCCTTGCACAAATATTCTCCACATGGTCTAGTGATATTTTTAAAAACCAGATAGCCGACGATATAAGAACCATAAATATAGTTCTTATCATCATCACTATTATTAAAAATACAAACCCGATGGCTCTGGGCCCACTTTCTGTTATTATCATATTGTTATTATTAGCCACTGTCGTTTGTATAGGCATAATATGGATATCTCTTGGCCTAAGGAATATGCTAGTAATCGTTTTTACGGTCGTATCTCCAGTTGCTTTTGCTCTTTATATACTTCCAAATACACAAAGCATATTCAAAAATTGGTGGAAGGTATTTCAGGCCTGCTTGCTTATCTTCCCGATTTGTGGAGCTCTTTATGGAGCTAGCCTTTTAATACAGGCATTAACTTTTACTTCGGATGATATCAGTTTCGGTGCAGCTTTGTTTGCTCTTGTAGCCCCAGTTATCCCGTTCCTGTTCATCCCAAAACTACTAAAGGCAGCTATAGCAGGCCTCGGAGCATTGGGCGCCACTATCCAATCTGTGACTTCTGCCCCCAAAAGAGCTGCTTCCGCCGGTGTCCGTGCTGCCAAAAAGACAGACACTTATAAAGATTTTCGTTCCAATGTCAATCGTAAAATGCAAGAAGGTCGTGCGAATGCGGCTATTAGTCGTCTTGAAAGCAAGGAGAGCAAGGGGAAGCTTAGCGAAAGTGGACGTCGTAAACTGGCTAGAATGTATGAAACCAAAGACCAATTCAGGAGAGAAGATAATGCGGCTAGGACGATTCTTGCAGAGCAGAAATACGCAGGAAAATCACAAAAAGAAATGCAAGACTTATGGAGAGCCGCCTATAATGGGAATACTAGTGATCTCGCCGCGCTTACTAATGTTATGAATTCCAACTGGGGATCAGGTGCTGCAAAGTTTATGGCAACGACCATTGGGGAAAGCGACGTTGCGTCCAGCGCTACTCTGCAAGGATCTCTGAGGACATTAAGAAATACCATGAGGGAAAACTCTGGGTTTGCCACTAATATGGCAAAATCATCAGATGCATTTGATATGATAAGTAACGGTGGTCTAGACAAAAACGGTAATGCTCAAAATCTACAATACTTCACCCAAAATCAACAAATTGCCACAAGCAATAAGGATATAGCCTCTCAGCATACCGCCGCCATCAAGAGGCTTGCCGACGAAGGAAGAATCACGCCACAGATGGCTGAAGAAATAATTAACGATGAAAAGATTTGGCCTACTCTCGACGATGATAAAAGAATAGTCTTTAAAGCAATCGCACAGAAAACTGGCGCCAATGCTGAATTTAAATTTAAACAGGACAATGATCAAGGTGACATATTTAAGGGGTTAGCTAAAGACTACGACGAAGCGTTAAGACAAAAATCACAAGAGGCGCAAAAAGCCGCAGAAAATGCACAGCGATCAATGCAGTATTCACAACAACAGTTTCAAGATAGTATTGAAGGAACTTTGGAAGGAATCAACCAAGCATTAAGGCAAAGACCAACATCGACAAATGGAGGGATTCAGATTGGAACGACGGGCGAACTTAATCAGGAAATCGAACGGCATAGAAACAACCCGCCCAGAAACCAATAACAAACACATAACCTTCACATAAAAACACCAAATTTCAAGAGCGCATAACTTGGCGGAAGCGAGAGGATTTATAATCCTCATCGCTCCCCTTTAAAAACAAAACAAGAGAGCAAGCTCTCTTCTTTCATTTTTGGCGGAAGCGAGAGGATTCGAACCTCCGAGACGGTCACCCGCCCACACGATTTCGAGTCGTGCGCCTTCAACCACTCGGCCACGCTTCCATTCATTATCCTAACATAATTTTGCAAAAAATGCCACACAAAACCTAAAAATATGTTATAATAAACAAGTCACCTCTACGGTGATGCTCATTTAATTTCTAGGTGGATGCTTAAAAACATCCACAATGTGTTGATCAACCCTAAAGGTTGCGATACGCACCAAACGTGTGTGCCCGTAGCTCAGCTGGATAGAGCGTTTGCTTGCGGAGCAAAAGGTCGTAGGTTCGAATCCTGTCGGGCATACCAAGTATAAGCATAATAAAAAATAAGACCCCGAAGGGTCTTATTGTGTTTTTGGTCTATTCTTCAGATTCTAGATTAATAATTTCGATAAATTGATTCGTGTATAATAAAGCTATGCAGAAGAGTTATATTGCGATTGACCTGAAGTCTTTTTATGCGTCGGTGGAATGTGTTGAACGTGGCTTAAACCCACTTACTACTAATCTAGTAGTGGCGGATCCAGAACGAACAGATAAGACTATTTGCCTAGCAGTATCACCTGCCCTTAAAGCTTATGGACTTTCTGGGAGAGCACGACTTTATGAGGTAGTGCAGAAAGTACGAGAAATTAATCGTGAACGAGAGCGAAGATATGGCAAGAAACTAATAGGTAAATCAGCAGACGCCGTAGAGCTTAAAAATAACCCAGCACTAGCACTTGATTATATCGTAGCTGTACCACGAATGGCATTTTATATTAGCTATAGTACACGAATTTATAGCATCTATCTAAAATACATCGCAGAAGAAGACATGAATGTCTATTCAATTGACGAAGCTTTTATAGACGCAACTCCGTATCTTAAAAACTATGGATTAACCGCGCGGGGGCTAGCAATAAAGATTATCAAAGATGTTCTAAGAGAAACTGGAATTACAGCAACGGCAGGGATTGGAACGAATATGTATCTTGCTAAGGCTGCGATGGATATTGTAGCCAAGCATGTAAAACCAGATAAAAATGGTGTAAGAATAGCAGAGCTAGATGAAATGAGCTACCGAAAAAAGTTATGGTCGCATAGACCTTTAACGGATTTTTGGCGAGTGGGACGAGGTTATGCGAAACAGCTAGAGTCTGCTGGTCTTTATACTATGGGCGATATAGCACTCTGTTCAGAAAAAGATGAGGATTATCTATATAAAATGTTTGGAATAAATGCGGAACTACTGATAGATCATGCTTGGGGTTGGGAACCATGCGAGATTGCTGATATTCGGAATTATAAGCCAAAAAGCAACTCCTTCTCATCAGGACAGGTTCTAAAGGAACCATATCCGTATGACAAGGCCCTAGTTGTGGCAATGGAAATGGCGGATGATATGGGTTTACATCTTTTAAAAAAGGGGCTGGTAACAGATCAGATTGTGTTAACTGTGGGGTACGATGTAACAAATATAAAAAAAGGGTATGGCGGTGAGGCAAAAGTGGACTTTTATGGAAGACTTGTACCAAAGCATGCACACGGCACACATAATCTAAGCGAGTACACTTGTTTATCGCAAGAGGTTCGGATGGCAGTAAAAGACTTATTTGAGAGATTAGTAGATCCGAAACTTATGATCAGACGACTAACAATTAACGTAAATCATGTTAAAACCGAAAAAGATGCCGCTAAAGAGTTAAGACAGCTTGGATTATTTGATAAAGTAAAGGATAATGCAAATGAGAAACGGACTAATGAGGCAGTGCTTGAAATTAAAAAACGCTACGGTAAAAATGCAATTCTCACAGGTATAAACTTTGAAGATGGAGCGACAGGGCGAGAAAGAAACGCACAAATTGGAGGGCACCGGAAATGAAATATGATGAAATAATCAATCACCCACACTATGAACCAAAAAAACATCCAAGAATGTCTAAAGAGGCAAGAGCGGGTCAGTTTGCCCCTTTTGCAGCTTTAACCGGATATGCAGGTGCGGTGCGTCGTACAGCTAAATTTGCAGAGCTACGCAATCAGAGAGTGATTGAGACTAATATGGATGATGAAAGATTTGATTTACTAGAAGATACAGAAGGATAACTATGAGATCATAATTTATGAGAAGTTTATTCTGGTTTTAGCCTTTCTAGCCCATCTAGGCTCTCAAAAATAAAATCACCTTTCCAAGATCTATATTTATTAATAAACCACGAACACCCCTAGCATGTGCAAGGGTTATATTTAAAACAACTGGAGACTGATCACTATCAAGAATATAATGAGAATGACCTTGCGGTATTTTTATAAGAATATTTTAGTTTTCACTAGATGATTCTAATTGATAAGATTAGGTATTATCTCAGGCAAAAGACAGATAAATCTATTTCTACTGATCCTGAAATGAAAACCTTGAAAAAGTCAAAGAAGATATTATATATTTTTTCTTTGGCGCTACTGGTCGTACACCAATTGTGATGATTGTAATTAATAAAGCGTAAAAAAGAGCGGAGATTTACTCCGCCTTAAAAGCACTTCATTAATTAGAACTATCTACAGTAAAGACGAACTTCTTTACGGATATCACCTCCCCAGCTAAAATAAGTAATTTCAATTTCGTCTCTGCCGATTCCTGTGCTACGAATGACGGCTATATCGTCAAGCGACCGGCCTAGTTTAGTAAGCTTATCGACTGTTTCTTTCTTAAGTATATAGAATGTTCCCGATAAGGAATCTTTGCTATTTGGCTCTTCTGGTAATTTCTTCATTTTAGGATTAAGCGTAATAATATCTCCAGAATATCCATCGTATACATTGATGACCTTTTCGGTCATATTAATTAGCATATTGGCCGTTTTAATGTTTTCTAATATATACATATTTTTTGTGTACCCCCATAATAATGTGCAATTTTTGAAGTGCTACGTTTAATTATGCCATAAAAAGAGAAAAAATGAAAGAGTTTATTTAAAAAGAGGGTTTTTGGATTTTTTAGTTATAAAGAGGAGTAATTGTGGGAGAAAATATATATAATTTTAGTGTAAAAAACGAGGTGGGTCGAAGATTGATCTATCTAGCCTGAAGGGTAGTTTTTCTAATTGTGATATGGCTTAGAAGTGTACTATTAATGGAAGAAGATAGATAAGACGAGCAGTTTTCACCCATCAAATCTTCCTTTATTGTAATTGCAGGTTCTTTCACTAGGGCTTACCAAACATAAGCATAATAAAAAACAAGACCCCGAAGGTCTTATTTTATATCTTATACTCTGCAAGTTCCCCATTCTCAAGATGAAATTCACGAAAATTTGTATCATCATCATATCCTACGATATTAAAATGGAGGGTTTTTAATAGTTCACCATGCGCCACCACCAATACCCGTGCCGTCTCTGGATTTTCAGATTTCACAAATTCCAAAAATTTCCGTGACCTTTCCAAAGTGTCACGAATTGATTCCACGTTGTGCTTACTATAATTTAGCCGTCTACTATAAGTGTCTGCTTTCATTATATCTATTAGGTCTTTTCCTTTTTTTCCTTCAAAATCACCAAAACATCTTTCCACCAACAGATCATTATACACAATCGGGCACTTCCCATTTACTATAATTTCTGCAGTCTTTGCTGCTCTTTTTAAGGGTGAAGCATAGCAAATATCAAATTCCATGTCCACAATTTTGTCTCGCAACGTCTCGGCTTGCGATATACCAGTTTTATTTAGCGGCACATCCGTTCGTCCTTGCGCTCTACTTTCTAGATTCCAATCTGTTTGTCCATGTCTAGCGATATATAATTTCATATCCATATTTTATCATATCGTCGTGTTATAATTAGTTTATGCAATGGGATAAAATCTCCGATATTATTCTTTTCGCCAGCTTTGCAGTGCTCGCTGTCTTTGCTATTTTAGGCTTTTGCCAATGGATTAAACGCAAATCCCTGGGGAAAGTCGACAAGCCTCTTCTCTGGGTTATCCTGCCACTATCTCTCACGGCCGCTACTTACGTTATTTTTGACAAGTTTCTCGTCCTAAACACCCGGCCCAACGGCTCCGGCGAGCCGTCCTTCCCTTCCACCCATGTCATGATTGTCGCTACGATTTTCTTCATTACTGCTATAATTTTGCCAAAATATATTAAATCTAAAACCGCTTGCGCCATCTTAGACCTTATGATGGTAGCATTTTTAGTTTTTGTTTGTGTTGGCCGTGTCCTCGCTAATATGCACTGGATTTCCGACGTTATTGGTGGGCTCGTTTTTGCTACAATTTTTGCTACAATTTATTATTTAATTATCAGGAGGTACAAAAATGGCTAGCATTTTCACCAAAATCATCAACGGCGAGATTCCTTGCTACAAAATCTACGAAGACGACAAAACTTTCGCATTTCTCGATATCCATCCCGAGACCCCCGGCCACACTCTAGTCATTCCCAAAAACGAAGTTGATAAAATCTACGATCTTCCAGAGGAAGATTACCGAGCCCTCATGTCTACAGTCAAAAAATTAAGCCAACATATGGAAAAAGTCCTCGGCCAGCGTACCCTTTGGAAAGTCGTCGGCACCGACGTCCCTCACGCCCATGTCCATCTCGAACCTTACGACGAAACTTGGCATTACGGCCGCGAAATAGAAACTACCCCCGAAGAGTTTGAGGCCATCCGCGCTAAGCTTGAATATCACGAATAATCATAAAAAGCCCCGCCATTAGGCGGGGTTAGCTAATAGATAATGGGTTCTTGCTCTGGTCTGCCGTCATCGACTTCAACTTGAAATCCGGGTACCATTATTGGCTTCCCGTCACTTCCTTCCCCTCTGGGTACCATCGTCTCAACCGGACCGGATATTATAGTGTACCCTTTTGCTCTCAGTTCTTCGGCCATTCTTTGAGCATAACCAAGCCCATTTTCTTTGACTGTGGAGTAAGTTTCTCTCATACTAGTTGCACCTCCATAATAAAAATTGGAAAATCAAAAACTAAACTCCCGCCCCTAGTTTAACATATTTTTAAGATTTATGCTAAAATTAAGATATGAAATTTGCAAGTAGTTACGAACCAGGAGAATATGAAAGTGATATTTATGGTGCTTGGGAGGCCAGCGGCATCTTCAACCCCAAGCTCACCACCAAGCCCGTCGACGATGACGGCGACGGCTTAGACGATAGGCTTGCCAGTCGCAATACCTACAGCATGGTCATGCCCCCGCCAAACGCCAACGGCAACTTACACATTGGCCACGGCCTCACTATTGCTCTCGAAGATTCTCTCACTCGCTACTACCGCTTAAAAGGCAAGTCTACTTGGTATATTCCTGGCGCCGATCACGCCGGCTTCGAAACCTGGGTCGTCTACGAGAAAAATCTCGAGAAACAAGGTCACACCCGTTTTGAATACAGCCGCGACGAGCTCTATGCTCGCGTATGGGATTTTGTTGCCGAGCAGCGCGGCAATATGGAGCTCCAGCTTCGTGCTCTTGGCGCCTCCTGCTCTTGGGGCGACCTCACCTTCACTCTAGACGAGAACGTCGTTGACCGCGTCTATACTACATTTGAAAAAATGTGGAACGACGGCATGATTTACCGGGGCGAAAAATTAGTCAACTTCTGCCCTAAGCACCAAACCGCCTTTGCTGATATCGAGGTCGAACACCAAGACGAAAAAGGCACTCTCTGGGACATTGCCTATACTTATGATGGTGGCGAGTTAGTTGTTTCTACCACTCGCCCTGAGACTCTTTTTGGCGACACCGCCGTAGCTGTAAATCCAGATGACAAACGCTACAAAGACCTTATCGGCAAGACTGTACGCCTCCCACTTACAGACAAAGAGATTCCGGTTGTTGCTGACGAACACGCCGACCCAGAGTATGGCACCGGCGCAGTAAAGATTACCCCTGCTCACGATTTTGACGATTTCGAAGTAGGCGAGCGCCACAATCTCCCTCGTATCCAGGTTATTGCCGAAGACGGCACCATGATCAACGTCCCCGAAAAATACGTAGGCCTCACCGCCGCCGAGTGTCGCAAACAAGTCCTAAAAGATCTTAAAGGTGAGGACCTCTATCGCGGCGAGAAAAAGATCGAACACTCCGTGGCACATTGCTACAAATGCGGCACCACTATCGAGCCAATGCTTAAAGAACAGTGGTTTATTGATGTTAAGCGCCTTGCTGCCACCGCTATAGAGCATCTCGAGAATGACGAAATCAAGTTTTATCCCGAAA
Source organism: Candidatus Saccharimonadota bacterium (assembly GCA_017511645.1). Lineage (GTDB taxonomy): Bacteria > Patescibacteriota > Saccharimonadia > Saccharimonadales > Saccharimonadaceae > Nanosyncoccus. The sequence continues at coordinate 9,718 of JAFWJH010000008.1, read as the reverse complement.
ACAAGCAAAAAGTCCTTATCAACTACCTCAAAAATCTCAAAGACTGGAACATTTCTCGCCAAATCCCTTGGGGTATCGCCATCCCAATGTTTAAAAAGGCCGACGATGCCGCCACCGACGAGCCCGACTGGATTTTTGATCGCCGCACCCATCTAAAAGAAATCGAAAAAGCCGGCGTCAAATATATCCGCGACGAAGACACTTTCGATACTTGGTTTTCCAGCTCGCAGTGGCCAATTGTTTGCACCGACTGGACCGAAGATAATTTCAATCCTTACTACCCGCTTAATGTTATGGAAACTGGCGCCGACATTCTCTTTGCTTGGGTTGCTCGTATGATTATGATGGGCCTCTACGTTACCGGCGAGGTGCCATTTAAAGAAGTCTATCTTCATGGCCTCGTCCTCGACGCTCACGGTAAAAAGATGAGTAAGTCCAAAGGTAACGTTATCAACCCTATGGATCTTGTCACCAAGTACGGCTCGGATGCTTTCCGTCTTGGTATTTTGAGAGGCCGCTCTGCTGGCATGAATCAGGCTTTCTCTGAAAACTCCGTCATCGCCGGCCGCAACCTCTGCAACAAGCTTTGGAACATCTCCCGCCTCGTTCAAGGTATTGTAGATGAAGATGAAGAAATATCGAAAGATGTTTACACTACTCTTAACATGGGCGAAGACTGGATCTGCCGCGAACTAAACGACTGTTTAGACCAAGTTGAAGCCGCCATGCAAAGCTATCGTTTCGCCGAGGCCGTAGACGTGCTTTATCAGACTATTTGGGACAAATACGCCGACTGGTTCCTCGAGAGCCAAAAAGTCTTCAAAAACGTCCCGCTCCTCAAGAAAACCCTTGAAACTATCCTTATTGCCCTTCATCCTTTCGCCCCATTCGTCACCGAGGCAATTTGGCAAAACCTTTCCTGGACCGAAGGCTTCATTGCTACCGCAAATTGGCCAGAAAAGCTCAAATACGACGCTATAAGTGCTGCACAGTTTGAAAGCTTAATCATTATCGTGTCTGAGGTTAGAGGCACCTTGCAGGCCCTGCCAGGCACCAATAACAGCAAAAAATACGCGCTACTATACGATAATGACAGCCTCGTAGAAGACAATCTGCTGCTAATCCGCACTCTTACCAAGGTCCCGGCCATCAATGCCCTGGAGGGCGCCCCACGTGGCCTTAGATTAGCATTGGCTAATCACGAGCTCTATCTAGATGTCCTAGCAGAGGTAGTCAAAGCCTACAAAGATTCCCTTACCGAGAAGATTCTCGCCGTTGGTCGCGAACTGGATGCCTTAAACGCCCGCATGATGAACCCAAATTACGTCGAACGCGCCCCCGAGCATCTGGTCAAAGAGACCAAAGACGGTATCAAAGAGAAAGAGGCCCTCATCTCCCGCCTCAAAACCCAGCTCGACCTCATCTAACATTGACAAAACAACAAATCTATGTTACAATAAGACCATATTCTTTAAGAGAATAAGTTTTTTAATAGTTTCGGACAATAGCGTAAGATGATGATAAATCAGTCTGTCAAACAGCGAATTATACTAGGTAGTTCCCTGTTTGACGGGCTGATTAGTGTCGGCTCGCAAAACAACCCCTTGAGGGTGAAGAAAAGGAGGAGTTTATATGTTAAACTCAATATTACTTGGCGCGATTGTCGTCCTATTTATCATCTGTATAGCACTAATCTTTGGTGTTAAACGGAAAATGTCAACAGATCTTACTGAAGCGATCAAATATCACACCAACATCTCTGTTGATGCTATTATGCGACAACGCGACGAAGAGCTGGCAAAATCCTACGCAGAAGAAAAGCGCATTCTGGACAAAATCGAGTTATACCTCAAACAAGGTAATTTCGATCTGATTGATTTTGCTGACAAGACTACTCAGCGCGCCATTATACTCGCTATAGAAAAGGCCGAGTTTGCGCTAAAGGGTGCAGAGAATGATCTTGAAAATGTCGAGAAAACGATTTCCAAAGTTCAAAATGATTTGAACGACGATCTGAAATATGGTCGTATCGCTTCCGTAGAATCAAAAAAGAACATCATCAAAGAGCTCAATCGCCAAAAAGATTTTATCGAACAGAGAGTCGATGAAGCTCAGGCGCGCCTCGAAAATCTTACCGACGCTATTTTATCCCAAACTTCACACGACCAGCCCATGTTGCAAAACTAGGCGCACCTTCCTTTGGCCCGGTGCTATGCCGGGTCCTTTTTGTTGTATTTGTCCAGATTAAACAGCGGCTTTTTGTCTCCGTCAATAATTCCCTGCGCTTCACGCATCAGTTTTTCGAGCGCCACCTCTGAGGATGCCGAGCCCAAGTGCACCGTTCGCACCACTTTTCCCTGCTCTTTGTAGCACACCTGCACTCCCGTCGCCCCAGAGCCCGTCTTGAACTTCCGTATATAAGCCATATCTCAATTGTAGCATACTGGAACCGCAAGTTTTTCCACTATAATTCCCCATTCTTTTCCACAGAAACCACAAACATTTTCTGGCTATTTCCCTTATGCTTAGCAACCGCAGCGCTTGGCAACCCGACTTGACAAACGATTCCGGTCACGCTAAAATTAAGACAACAACTAGCATCCTCGCATGCGGTTGGGAGAATTCGGTGGATTGTAAAAGCGACAGGGAATAGCAACCTAGCCGAATATTCTGCTTATGCAATAAAAAGCTTAAGCAGTCAACAAAAATCACGTGATTTAAGAGACGTGAAATGTTATAGTGTTATAATTTTAGTTATGAATGTTCCGATTACACAATCCAAAGCCTGGCAAAAACTCCAAGAAGACCTAAAAGAGACTAGTTTTTTTGAAAAAACCGCCGAATATCAGTATTTAGCTATCCTTAAGCCCACACCAGTAGGGAACTATCTTTATTTACCTTATGGCCCAGTCTATACCTGCGAATCTGGTTTCAAAAAGGCCCTAAAATCTCTTACGACGCTCGCCAAGAGCCATAGTGCCGTCTTTATCAGAGTTGAGCCAATGGATCCACATTTTGCCTCCTACGCGCCCAATATGGCCAAAAAATCCAAAGATTTAAACCCTAAAGAAACTTGGATACTAGATCTCACAGGGAAAGACGAAGACTTAAAGTATAAACTCCCTTCCCGTCTACTTCGCTATTATAAGTCTGCCGACAAAAAGGGAATTGCGATCGAGACCTCACACGACCCAGCTGACATCCACTACCTCCTGGATCTCCAAAAGGCCCTCGCCGACAAAAAGGGAATCAGTACTTTCTCAGAGGAATACCTCAAAACCGAGCTTTCTCAACCCTTTGCTACGTTATATTTGACGAAATATTGTGATGAAATCATAGCTGCTGGTCTGGTATTTGACGACCAGACCACGCGTTACAATCTCCAAGGTGCCCAAAGCGAACAGGGAAGAAAACTCCACGCCACCGGCATTCTTACAATTCAACTTATCCTAGATGCCAAGGCCAAAAACCTCAAAACCTTTGATTTTTGGGGTATCGCTCCCGAGAACGCCCCTAAGAATCACCCCTGGGCCGGCTTTACTAACTTCAAAAAAACCTTCGCTGGCACCGAAGTAGACTATGCTGGCACTTACGATATCGTTATTAACTCTACCAAATATCGCCTCTACCAGCTGTTTCGTAAAGCTAACCGCTTCATTCGCAAACATTAGTGGTATAATAAGTCTATGGATTTTGTCACCCTTACCTCCGAAGAGTTTCGTAAGTTTGCGGCTAGTAGCCCCTATAAATCTTTCATGCAGACCCCTGAGATTGCTCGTATGAGAGAGCAGAATGGCTGGACAGTCTATTATTTTGGCGTCAAAGACAAAGGTGAGCTCGTCGCTGCCACTATGGCCGTGGCTAAGCCTACTTTTCTTGGTAAATCCACCTACTACACCCCTGGCGGCCCGCTGGTAGATTATGAAAACACTCCGCTTCTAACCTTTTTCATCAAAAACCTCAAAAATTACATGAAATCTCATAATGGCTATGTGCTCCAGATCGACCCTTATTATGAACTAATTGAGCGCGGCCGTCATGGCGAAGTTGTCGAAGGTGGGTTTGATCACCAAAAAGCCCTCAAAAACTTACAAAACCTCGGCTTTAAGCCAATGGCAAATACGTCGCAGCCCAAATACCTCTTTGTAATGGATATAAATGGCCGCACCGCCGACGAGATTTTGATGGACTTCAAGAGAAATACCAGAAATCACGTCCGCAAATCCGAACGCGCTGGCGTCAAAGTTCGCGAACTTGAGAAGGAAGAGCTGGATAAACTCAAACAAATCACCGAGGCCACCTCTGAACGCCGCCATTTTACCGACAGGCCACTCAGCTATTACGAGCAAATGTACGACCTTTTTCACGATAGAGATGAAGTTAAGTTTATTATTGCCGAGGCTAAGATCAATGGCAAGATGACGCCGCTATCGGCCGCTATGTTTATGACTTATGGCGACGAGGTCATCTATCTCTTCTCTGGTAGTGACGAACAATACATGAAAGAATACAATGCTCAATACGCCATCCAGTGGCACATGATTAAGTATGCTGCCGACCATGGATACCAAAAATATAATTTCTACGGCATCCAAGGCCTCCCTGATCCAGCGGCCAAAGATTATGGTATCTACGAGTTTAAAAAAGGTTTCGGCGGCCGTGTGGTAGAGCTACTCGGCTCTTTCGAGCTGCCGCTTCATCCGCTTTATTATCTCCACTCGCTTCTAGCCAAGCTCCGCCACTAAATTACGCGTCCAAAGGACTAGCCTTTGCGGACGGTCTTCACCAACTATGTTATAATTTTCCTATGAATTTAGAGGGTCTTAGCAGTAACGAAGTTGCCGCCAAAATCAAACAGGGCAAGATCAATAGAGCTCCTAAAAAACAGTCTAATTCCAGCGGTAAAATCATCCTTAAAAACACCCTCACTATTTTCAACCTCGTCAACCTCATTCTCGCTATCATGGTGCTCATCGTTGGCAGCTACAAAAATCTTCTTTTTATCCTTATCGCGATCGCCAACACTCTCATCAGTATCATTAATGAAGTTCGCGCCAAAAAAACTGTCGACAAAATGCGCCTCATTGCCGAGCAAAAGCCCGCTGTGATAAGAGGCGGTAAGACTCTCCAAATCCCCGCCGCAGACATCGTCGAAGGCGACCTTGTCATCCTCTCGCTTGGCGATCAAATCTTGGTAGACAGCAAAGTCGTCTCTGGCACAATAGAGGTGAACGAATCTTTTATCACCGGTGAGTCCGACAATATCATCAAAAAGCCTGGCGACCAGCTCACCTCTGGCAGTTTTGTGGTATCTGGCACTTGCAAGGCCAAAGTCGCTGCCGTCGGTGCCGATAATTTTATCAGCAAGCTCGAGTCCACCGCTCACACCATCAAAACTGCCGATTCCAAGCTCTTTACCCTCATGAACAACATCGTCAAATACATCAGCTGGGCTCTAATTCCTATCGGCGTTCTGCTCCTCTGGGCGCGGTTTCGCGTACCCGGCACCACCACAGAGGTGGCCGTCACTAGCACCGTAGCGGCGCTCATCAATATGATTCCGGAAGGGCTGATTTTACTTACTTCCACCGTTTTGGCTCTTGCCACCATTCGTCTTAGTCGTAAGAAGGTCCTCGTTCAAGACCTCTATTCTATCGAGACTCTCGCCCGTGTAGATTGTATCTGTCTAGACAAGACCGGCACCCTCACCACCGGCAAGATGAAGGTCAAAGATCTCGTCCCGGGCGAAGGTCATACCAAAAAATCGCTTGAGACCGCGCTTATGGCTATTCTAAGCCATACTTCCACCGATAACGCCACGTCACTCGCCTTGAAGACAAAACTGCTAAAAACGGCCAAATTTGAGCCCACAGAGCAAATTATCGAAATCATCCCTTTCTCCTCCGACCGCAAATATTCTGGCGTAGTTACCGATAAAGCCACTTACCTCATGGGCGCCCCCGAATATCTAACTGATGAAAAGCTCGACTTCTCAGGCAATCACCGCGTTATTGCTGTTACTAAAGATGACAAATTATTAGGTTACGCTCTGCTCGAAGATGAAATCCGCAAAGACGCACACGAGATTATCAACTTTTTCAAAGACAACGATGTAGATATCAAGATTATCTCCGGCGACAACCTCGCCACAGTAGAAAATATCTCCGGGAAGGTCGGAATAGATAATATTCGCGGCATAGATTTGTCCTCGATAAAAGGCACCATCAATTACGAAAAATTAGTCCAAGAATACAACATTTTTACTCGCGTCAAACCCGCACAGAAAAAATCACTAGTTCTCGCCCTCAAAAAACAGGGGAAAACCGTCGCCATGACCGGCGATGGCGTCAACGACATCCTCGCCATGAAAGAAGCCGACTGCTCTATCGCCATCGGCGAAGGCTCCGACGCCGCTCGTCGCTCGGCCAAGCTCGTGCTGCTTAGTTCTGATTTTGCTGCCGTCCCCAGTATTATCGCCGAAGGCCGCCAGTCTATCAATAACCTCGAGCGCTCTACCGCGCTCTTCCTCGCTAAGACCGTCTACGCCTCTATTCTCGCTGTTGTTTTCGTATTTCTCCCCACCACCTACCCGTTTACTCCCGTCGAGATGACCTTGCTTAACTTCGCTTGTATTGGCCTGCCCGGCATCGTCCTTTCCCTCGAACACAATACCGACCGCATCAAAAACAATTTTATTAAAAATATCCTCACCTACTCTTTCCCGATCGGCCTAACAGTCTCTTTCTGTATGGCCGTCCTCTCTATTGTTTCGCATTCACAAGGCTTTTCTCACCCCGAGCTTACCACGATTTCTGTTTTTGTCACTTTCACCATTGATCTCGTCCTCATCTATTGGATCTCCCGCCCGCTTAACAAACTTCGCACCGGCCTCCTCTTCGCTATTATCGGTATCATGGCCGCCGCTTTTGTTGTCCCGCTTATCCGCGATTTCTTTGAATTCGTCTTCCTTACCCCAGCCAACCTTATCGTCATGGCCGCTATTATTGCTGCCGGCCTGGTGATTTCCGAGCTCATGCGACGCATCATGCAAAAAATCACCATTCGCATTTTCGACAAAGATGCTATGATTAAATCATAAGCAAAAAGGATTTTTATGGACCCATCTACAATTCAAAACACTATTAGCCCTATGACGCCCGAGGGCTTGAATACGCCTCCTCAAGCCGCCGAGAAACCCAAAAACCACAAAGCTATTATCTGGGTTCTTAGCATTTTGACCATTATTGCCCTCACCGCCGCTAGCGTCTTTGCCTACCTCTATTTCACTAAAGATACTACCGACACGGTCGAAAGTACCGATATTGAGGAGCCAATTAAAAACAATGACGAATCCAGCTTACCAACAGCCCAAGAGATTTCTACACTCCTTAAGGAAAAATATAATTTCAGCGAAAAAGAAAGAGCGTTTTGTATCGGGGCCCATGATATAAAATGTAGTATTAATAATTTTGATGAAGACAAAAAAATACAATTTACTATCTTCCATGCCCCAGATGATTTATTTGGAGAAAAGAGGTATGCGGACGGCTACTCGTTCTATACGCAGAATATAAAATACGACGACATTAACAGTGTATTCCAAGACTACTTCGGTTCCTCAGAAAACATAGCCAAAGAAGACCATGTTTTTGAAGAAAGTTTCTTAATACAAATGGAATATTTACCAGAAAGCGACAGCTTTGATGTCCAATTTAGGGACGGACTTGGCGGCACTACCTCAATAGATATATTTAATAAAGTTATAGATACTCAAAAAACTACAGACGGTTTTTTGGCGACGGTTATATCTGTGACAATCGACAATGTTGTTCGTTCTGAAGAAGAGCCATTTTTTGGGTATTTTGGCGATAAACAAGTATACCAAATGAGTATTTCTCTTGAAGATATAAATGCCATCCAAGAGAGTCTCTCCGCATATCATTTTTACTTTATTGACGATAACGGTGAATATAAACTAACTTCTATTGAAAAACTCTAATTCTCGATCGATATTCTAGGATAAATATTCAGAGAATACGGATCCACCGGCTGTACGCCAGATTGGATCTCAAAATAGCACGCTGCCGCCACCATCGCGCCGTTGTCGCCAGATAGCGAAGCATCAGGGAAAAATGCAGAAAATCTCTCAAATCCTTCCCTCAATATTTTATTAGCCGACACTCCTCCGGCCACCACGACAGACTTGGCGTCAGGGTATCTTTCTAGCGCCATTTGCATTTTTTCTGTTAATATCTCCACTGCGGTTTTCTGAAACGATGCTGCAAAATCTGCCACTTGTCGCTGGGAGAGATGATTTTTTAGATCATGCGATGGATGTGATATCGGCAAGCCCAGTTCTTTTTGTACTGCGCGCAGCACCGCAGTCTTCAGCCCAGAAAATGAAAAATCTAGCCCCTCTATCTTTGGATGCGGCAATTTGTACTTATTAGGGTCACCTTCAGCTGCCGCCTTCGCAATACTCGGCCCGCCAGGATAGGGAAGCCCCAATATCTTAGCCACCTTATCAAAACATTCTCCCACCGCATCATCCCTAGTAGTGCCAATAATCTCAAACTGATTATGCGCCGGCATATAAAGGATCTGCGTATGCCCACCCGACACCACTAGTGCTAGCAGAGGGAACGTAGGACGATCAGGAATAGATAGCCAATTCGCATACACATGCGACTTCAGATGGTGTACAGCATACAGAGGTTTGTTATGTAGTATCGCCAGTGTCCTCGCCGTGAGCGTCCCGATCAGCAGCGATCCCAGTAGCCCCGGAGCATGCGTCACTGCTATCGCATCAATATCATCCCAAGTACACCCAGCATCAGTCAGAGCTTTATTCACTACCGGTAGCGCCGCCTCTAAGTGTGATCTCGCTGCCACTTCTGGTATCACCCCACCATACTCCGCAAAAATATCTATCTGGGACACCACTACGTTCGACAAAATCTTTACGCCGTCTTCTACCACCGACGCCGCTGTTTCGTCGCAACTTGTCTCAATCCCCAGTATTTTCATATCTTAATTATATCACAGAATGAATATTTATGCGTGATGATAAGGTCCGCCGCTTATAATTTGTGACGCTCTATAGACCTGCTCTGTTACTACTAGCCTAGCTATCATGTGAGGGAACACCAATTTCGAAAAACTCCATACAAAATCTGCCCTCTCTCTCACCTCTGGAGTAAATCCATATGCCCCGCCTATTAATATAACTATTTCGCGCCCGCTTGAAAAAGCTTTTTCCATCCGCTCGGCTAATTCGGGTGATGATATATTTTCACCACGCTCATCGCAGCAAATCACGTATTCTCGCCCCATAAATGGCCACTCGGCCAGATATTTTTCCAACCTTTCCTCTGGCATAAAGCTCCATGTTATGTCAAACGGCTTTTTCAGTCGCTTCTCATATTCGGCGCAAGCTTCCATCGCCCAGCTAGTATTCTTCTTTCCCCCAGCAATAATTTTTATCATGAGATGATTATACCAGAAAATCTGGCAGGATATAGAACCTCGCTTCGCTCGGTGCGAACCTTGGGCCTGAACCTACCAGATTAATCAGAATCAAAATAAGACTCCTTTGGAGTCTTCTTCTGATTCTGGCTAGGCTGGCAGGATTCGCCCCGAAGGTACGAATCCCCAACCAAAAAACGCCTACTGGAGGCGATAAATTAACTTGGCTAGGCTGGCAGGATTCGAACCTGCG
>JAFWJH010000007.1 GCA_017511645.1 Candidatus Saccharimonadota bacterium | reverse complement strand
TTAAAGAATGTTAAATTTGAAAACTCAACATAAAATTAAAAACTGACGATGATTAATTGCACAACTAAATTGTTAAAATATTTCTAAAGACTACTAAAATAAGTACTCGCAGCTTTAGACTGATACCATCTTATCCCAATCTGGGTTTTTTGTCAATACCCTTTTTTGGTTTTTTAGGATTTTTGGAGGATTTTCTACGAATTGGCGTGAACCACCAAATCAATAAGACAAAATTAGCAATAATTAGCCCGGCGATCCATAACGGGAGGTCGGTTTTCTTGGCATGAAAACCATAGGTGGGCTTGCCGGTGTCTGGGGTGGTAGGCAGGATGTCTGAGGTGGGGGCGGTTCCTATTGATGCTATTTCTGGGGTTACCTCCGTTGTGGATGTGGTCCCCTCCTCTGGTTCAACAGCGCCAAGGCCGCCTTCTACTAGGGTGTCGTCTAGCAGGGTGGGGTCTTCAACAGGTGTTTCCTCTGGGGTGGTGTCCTCTGGCATTAGATCTTCGGTGGCAGTCATCGTAGCTGGCAATTCTGCGCCTGGCCAAAACGGCAAGAAATAAAACCAACCGTTTTCGTCGAACACCACGCGGCATTCCATTCCCTCTTCGTAGGCGGGCGAGGTTAGACAACTACTATAATCGTGAGCGCCGATTACGTTTGTATAATCAGCCTCCATAGCAAAATGGATGATATGGGGCGCTTCGAGTATAGAGGTGGCGTTGGCGATAGGCAGCTCTACCTCGATATTGGGCGTAAACCAGCCAGCACCATTAGTGGCAGCAGTACCCGCAAAGAGTGGGTGATGCGTATCACTACTGTAGCCGCTACGCATGATATCGTGCGCCTCGTCGATACCGGGGCGGTTTGAAAACTTGGAGACGTAGAGCTCGTCTAGAGTAGAGTGGCGTTCTTCCTCTGGTAGCCACCGCATCATGGGGTCTTCGTCGTGGAAAATCACGCGAATAGTAGAATTACTGGGGTTGATAGCGGTAATAAGTATAATCATATTGCTGAAGCCATCTAGGGCAGCGTATTTGCCGCCCGCCTCGAGATGATTAAAGTATAGCTCATCCTCGCAAGAGCTGTCGCCAGCGCAAAGCTCTGCCGTCTCGGCGGCAACCTCTTCTTGTATCGTCATAAGCTGCGGCACAGTCCAGATTTCGCTGCTTTCGCGAGCAAAGGCTGGCGTAGCTTGTAAGCCGATGCTACCCGCAAGGATCGCCAGGGTTGGTATTAGTGATAATTTTTTGACCATAGGTCTCCCTTCATTATTAAGCTGGGGGAGTATAGGCATAAAACGGCGCAGATTTCAACCCCCTACCTGAGATTTGGTAAACGTAATAGGTATCACCTCTGTAATTTTTGGCTTTGTGCTTGCGGTAAAAACGTGGATGAGTGATGTATTGTGCTGCGAAATTGAGATTTTTGTGAGATTCCTGGACGATAGTGTGATATAATTAAGCTATGAAAAGAGAAAGCCTCTAGGAAACTTTCTCTGTAGGGTTGTTATCTAACTAGTGCGAAGCTAGTTAGATTTTTTACTTCGGCGTGTCTTCCTTTTGGGCCAGACGATACACAGAATGTTAATCTGTATAGTCATTTTCATCTTCCCTTTCTAGGGCACTAGCATACCTAGAATAACCGTTTAATGAGCCCCCGGTCACTCATAAACTTTTGCGTTTATGCTCTTTTCCCACTAAACTCCGAAATCAACCCGACGCCACTTTTAGCACAGGTAAAAAATTATTTCAACCCCCCCACCTAGATTTTTTAACAATTAGAGAATAAAATAAATCCCCTCATATTGAGGGGATTTAGATTGTTAGGAAGAGAATTTATCGAGCAATTCTTTGCTTGCGCCGGCGCTCTTTAAGACTTCATGGTATAAATCGTAGTCATAATCCGGGTGTGGCTCATCGCCAAAATCCATCTTTTCGATTTCTTTTAAATCAATAACGGATGATCCTGCCATGATGAAGTCTATAATTTCGCCCATATGATCAGCAGAATAGCCGATTTCGTCAACGAATTTATGTGCCAGAATTTCAAGATTTTCATTTGAAGAAATTTCTTTCGTAAGAAAATCATAAAATGAAAAACCAGCAGCCTCGTTGATTAAATTCAAAATCTCTTCCATGGAGAAAAATTCAATGAATTTTTTCTCAGTGATGCTTTTTGGGAGATCTTTTAAGGGTTTACGATGGTAATAATAGTGATCGTAATAATATCTTAACCATTTGTCTGCATAGTCTGAAATATTGACTCCTAATTTTTCCCATTCGTCTGGATTTTCTTCAACGATATCACAGAGAATAAAACCATTTTGGCTAGTTTTTTGATCTAACCATTTTTTCAGTTCTTCCTTTGGTAATCCATTTTGGCACAGAGCCATAAAGACTCCAATGATGTAGTCTGAATCCTGGTTTTCAAGGGCATCATCAATTATTTTCTGGAAAAGCGTAAAAATTACTCTTATATCTATGCCTTTTTCAGAAAATTCGACGATTCTCTCAATATCCGACTCAACTGTTCCAGAAGAGTACAGACCACATTTTGAAACGATATCTTCAAGGCTTACGCCCCGATTTATGAAATCGTTCAGGTGTTTTACTACGAAAACTCTATCGAAATCCCAGAAATATTTGGTAATGTCGATTTCTGCTCCGTAGGACAATAAAGTGTCATAATGATCTGAGATATCCTTGCCGGACATCATGCTTATAACCTGATTCACATCAAAGCCTGCATCAATAAAACTGAGCCAGTCTTTGTGCATTGCATAATTGACATTTTCTATGCCAACAGAGTCGTTGTCCCTGATAGAATTGTTAAATTCCTCAAGGATATCATCAAATTTTGCCTGTAAAATAGCACTAGACATAATAATTCCCTCCTTCTAAATGTGCTATACAAATGTATCTTCTTAATTATAGCATAAGGGTCTTATTTTGTCAATAGTAGATTGACAAAAATAAGCATGTGTGTTATAATGTTAGTATGCAATCAAAAGACTGCATAGTAAATTAACTTACATTTTCCTGTTCTGCTGCTCATTTTGTCTATCTAGATGGTAGACAAGATGAGCGGCGGGACATCTTCTGGGGTGGATCGTGCTCGTATAAATTTAATGTAAATAACAAAGGCGGATAAACCGCAGAAGGAGGAAAAAGATAATGAAGAATGAAGTGGAGGCAAAATTACGCACAGCGGAAGACCCCACTACCGCCCCAGAAATCCTAATGAAACTTTCTGAGGATGATGATATGGAGGTGCGTTATGTCGTAACAGATAATCCAAATACTCCTATCGAGGCTCTGGTAAAACTTTCTAGAGATGAAGTTGGGGATGTACGGCAGGCCGTAGCGGACAACAAAAAAACACCTACGGATGTTCTCGCAAAGCTTTCTAGGGATGATGACAGAGATGTGCGCCGCAGTGTGGCACATAATCAGAATACGCCCGCAGAAGCTCTGGTAAGACTTTCTAGAGACGAAGTTATCGCAACAAGAGCAGGGGTAGCAGGAAATTCGAACACGCCGATAGAGATTCTGGAAATGTTGTCTAAGGATGAATATGGGGTTGTACGAGAATGCGTGGCGAGAAACGCAAATACCCCAATCGACGTATTATTGGCACTTTCTGAGGACAACGAAAGTGATGTGAGGTGGGGAGTAGCAGGAAATTCGAACACGCCGATAGAGATTCTGGAAATGTTGTCTAAGGATGAATCTAGTAGAGTAAGATCTAAAGTAGCACAAAACCATAATACTCCGGGTGAAATACGATCAGAACTCTCTAAAGATGAAGATTGGTATGTGCGAACCGCCGCGGAAAGCACAGATGCTTTCATATCAATTCTCAAGGAACAGGCTAAGGCAGAGTAAATTACTCTGCCTTTTCACTTGCTTTATTTTTTATCTTCTTCTACGGTTTTGTCTTGCTCTTCTTCGGGGAGGACGATGCCGATAGAGGCTACGGTGTCGCCTTCGCTCATCTTCATGATGCGCACGCCCTGAGTGGCGCGACCGAGCGTTGGGATCTCTTTCATGGCTACGCGAATGGCTTGACCCTTGGTAGACATCATGATTACCTCTTTGGCGAGCGGATCTAAGGTGTGAACCGCAACGATTGGGCCGGTCTTAGCTGTAACGGCGGCTACCTTGATACCTACACCACCACGCTTGTGAGGTGGGAAGTTAGATACTGGGGTAGCTTTGCCATAGCCGTTGGCCGAAATCACAATTAATTTTTGCTGGGGGTCAGTCACTACGTCCATGCCGACAATTTCGTCCTTCGGGCGAAGGCGCATGCCACGTACGCCTCTGGCGGCGCGACCCATAGCACGGACCTCTTTTTCGTTGAACCGGGTGGCCTGGCCAGCGGAGGTACTGATGACAATATCGTTCTCACCAGTGGTCTCTTGGACCCACTTGAGCTCATCACCTTCGTCTAGCTTGATAGCGATGAGACCATTGGATCGGACATTGTAGAAATCTTTGATAGCGGACTTTTTGATAGTTCCCTTCTTGGTAGCCATAAAGAGGTAGCCATTGGCACCAGCGTCGCCTTGCTTGATGATAGCAGTGATTTTTTCCTCTGGGTGCATATTGAGCATATTGACCGCAGCGGTGCCCTTGGCGGCTAGAGAAGCTTGTGGGACTTCGTAGGCTTTCATACGGAAGAGCCGGCCTTGATTGGTAAAGAAGAGTAAGAAGTCGTGCGAATTTGTAGTCAATATCTGAGCAATGACGTCTTCTTCTTTGGTAGTCATGCCACGTTTACCTTTACCGCCGCGGTTTTGCTTGCGGAAATCAGTTTGCGGGACGCGTTTCATGTAATTCTCAGAGGTGAGTAAGATTACGCTTTCCTCCTCTGGAATGAGCTCTTCTTCGGAGAACTTACCGACCTCGTGATTGATAATCTTGGAGCGGCGCTCGTCGCCATACTTGGCCTTGAGGGCGAGAAGCTCTTCTTTGATGACTCTTAAGATCTCGTTTTCGTCGGCGAGGATAGCCTCTAACTTCTTGATGAGGTCATGGAGTTGTTTTAACTCTTCTTCGATCTTGTCACGCTCTAGGCCTTGGAGGCGGCGAAGTTGCATCTGTAAGATAGCGTTGGCCTGGATCTCGGAAAGACCAAATCTCTCCATGAGTTGTTTGTCGGCATCATCGTAAGAGGCGCGGATGACTTTGATGACTTCATCGATATTGTCAAGCGCAATCTTCAAGCCTTCCAAGATATGGGCGCGCTCTTTGGCCTTCTTTAACTCAAACTCGGTGCGACGACGCACGACCTTTTGGCGATGCTTGATAAACTCACCCAAAATCTCTTTGAGACCGAGGATGCGAGGCTGAATGCCATCGACGAGAGCAAGCATATTGTAGTGGAAGGCGGTTTGGAGGCCGGTCATCTTGTAGAGTTGGTTTAGAATCTTCTTGGGGAAGGCGTCTTTTTTGAGCTCTACTACAATGCGGATCTTGCCACGCGCAGATTCGTCACGAGCGTCGGCGATATGGTCTAACTTCTTAGCTAAGACTAGCTCGCGGACTTTCTCGATAAAGCCTTCTTTACTCATACCGTAAGGGACTTCGGTAATGACGATATTATAGCGGCCATTTTTGCGCTCTTCGATATTAGTAACGGCACGCATCACTACAGAGCCTTTACCGGTGGCATAGGCTTGGCGCATCGGGGCGCCACCATAAACTTCGGCGCCGGTTGGGAAATCTGGGCCTTTGACGTATTTCATGAGGCCGTCTAAGGTAATCTCGGGGTCATCAATCTGGGCGACAGTGGCATCCACTAGCTCACCGAGGTTGTGCGGCGGAATGTTGGTAGCCATACCAACGGCTATACCCATTTGGCCGTTTAGGAGGATATTCGGGAGAGCAGCTGGCAAGACCACTGGCTCTTGCTCGGTGCCATCGAAGTTGTCACGAAAATCTACGGTGTCTTTCTCGATATCGGTAAGTAGCTCAGCGCCAACTTTATCCATGCGAGCCTCGGTGTAACGATAGGCGGCTGGCTCGTCGCCATCCATGGAGCCGAAGTTACCTTGGCCTTCGATAAGGGTGTAGCGCATCTTCCAAGGCTGGGCGAGGTTGACCATAGCCATATAAATAGAGGAGTCGCCATGAGGGTGATATTTGCCCATGACGTCACCGACGATACGAGCAGACTTCACCGTAGCATGAGGGGCCTTCCAGCCGTTTTTGTTCATGGTATAGAGAATACGGCGGTTAACCGGCTTTAAACCGTCGCGGACATCGGGGAGAGCACGATCCACAATCACCGACATAGAATACTTGAGGAAGTATTCTTCCATGGTATTCTCGACGCCACGACGTTCGATACCCTCTGGGATATTTTCAATAATTTCTGGTTTTTCGATATTTTCTTCCATATTTTCTCCTTAGAAATCCAAATCGTCCAAATCGACACTAGCGGCGCCGGCCTGGATGAAGTTTTTACGGAGGTCGACCTGGTCTCCCATTAACTTCGTAAATACTGCGTCAGCTTTTTCGGCATCATCGATGTGAACCTGAACTAGGATGCGATTCTCTGGGTCCATAGTGGTTTCCCAAAGCTGTTTGGCATCCATTTCGCCGAGACCCTTAAAGCGTTGCTGAGCGGTGTAGCCTGCTTGTTTGAAGCGCTCTTGGGATTCGTCGATCTTGGTGCCGTTTTTGCGTCGCTCTTCAATTTTTTCGGATAATTTGTTCTCGAGAGCAACTTCGTCATAGAGGTAGTCTATCTTGCGAGTGTTGCCGGTACCCTTGATGAGACCAAACAGAGGTGGCTTAGCTAGATAAACGTGGCCTTCCTCGATAACCTGTGGCATGTAACGGAAGAAGAAAGTCATCAGAAGCGTAGCAATATGAAGACCATCAACATCGGCATCGGTCATGAAGATAATTTTGTCGTAACGTAAGCCTTCGATATTAAACTGTTCGCCAATACCTACACCAAGGCCCTTAATCAGAGATACTAACTCTTGGTTGGCGAGCATCTTATCAAGACGGGCGCGCTCGGTATTTAGGACTTTGCCTCTGAGTGGCAAGATAGCCTGAATCTGAGGGTTACGGCCCTCTTTGGCCGAACCAGCAGCAGAGTTACCCTCTACGATGAAGAGTTCGCAATCTTCCCTGTTTCTAGAGGAACAATCGGCGAGCTTGGACGGGAGATTGAGCCCCTCGAAAGCGCCTTTTCTAATAACGTTATCTCTGGCGGCGCGAGCAGCTTTGCGAGCGCGGGCAGCCAAAGTCGCTTTATTAACAATTTTCTTGGCGATGGCGGGGTTTTCTTCGAGATAGTAGCCGAAGTATTCGGTCATGACCTTGTCGACATAGCCACGTACCTCTGGGTTACCAAGCTTGTTTTTGGTCTGACCTTCGAATTGAGGATCTGGCAGCTTGACCAAGATAACAGCAGTGAGGCCTTCTTTAATATCATCACCGGTAAGATTGTCGTCTTTTTCTTTTAAGAGGCCGTTTTTGCGGGCGTAGTCATTGACTGTACGGGTAAGACCGGTGCGAAAGCCCACCACATGCATACCGCCATCAGGAGTAAGAACGTTGTTGGCGAAAGGCTTCATGGTCTCAGCGTAAGAATCATTGTATTGGAGAGCGATTTCGACAGCAGAATCACCGATTTGCTTATCGACATAGAAAATATCATCAGAGAGCACCTCTTTACCATTATTTAGGCGCTTAACATAGCTCTTGATGCCACCTTCAAAATAGAAGGACTCCTGCGCACCAGTGCGCTCATCTCTTACGATAATTAGGATGCCTTTGGTAAGGTAGGCCTGATGACGAGCATAATTTGATACCCAACTGTAATCAAAAGTAGTAGTTTCTTTAAAAATTGAGGGGTCTGGATAAAAAGTGATAGAGGTACCAGATTCGCGCGGAGTGCCTTTGGTAATCTTGAGATCAGACGTGGGTTTACCAGTGTCAAACTCGATATGGTGAGTCTTGCCATCTCTGTAAACTTCGGCAATCATACGAGTAGAAAGGGCGTTTACTACCGAGGAGCCGACACCGTGAAGGCCAGACGACACCTTGTAGCCACCGTCACCGAACTTACCACCAGCATGGAGGACGGTGAGTACTGTCTCTAGAGTAGATTTGCCCGTTTTAGGGTGAATATCTACTGGAATACCGCGACCGTTATCATCGATACGGACACCGCCGTCGGTAAGGATGGTGATTTCTATTTTATTTGCGTAGCCCGCAATGGCTTCGTCGATGGAGTTGTCGGCGATCTCTTTGATAAGATGGTGCAGGCCATCATAACCGGTGGAGCCGATATACATACCTGGACGCAAGCGAACTGGCTCAAGGCCTTCTAGCACGCGAATCTCTGACGAGTCGTAATCTCCCGCTTTATCAGACATTTTTATACCTCTTCTTAATATACCCCTATAGTATACACCTTATTAGATAAAAAAACAAGTCCGCCAGCCCTGCCAGCTTTTGCTCTCTCCCGAAAAAGCTGTCATTCGTCGTGTGGTATAATTACTAGTATGACATATCTGGACTATGCGGCAACGGCGCCGATGTTACCGGAGGTGATAGAGGCGATGCAGGCGGCTGAAAGGCGGCTATTTGCGAATGCTTCGGCACTACATACACCTGGACACCTAGCGATGAACGAGATAGATCATACTAGAGAGCTCTTAGCAAAGCTAATTAATGCTGAACCGGAGGAGATTATTTTTACCTCTGGGGCGTCGGAGAGTAATAATACCGTGATTCGGACTTTTGAGGGCTGCCAGATTGAGACTTCGCCTCTAGAGCACCATTCGATTATAGAGGCAGCTAAGATGTATACTGGAGATAAGTTGCCAAAGCTATACTCTTACATGCTGGCAAATAATGAGCTGGGGGAGATTTTAGATTTACCAGATATAGACAGGGGCGAATACTCTAGCTCTGGGCTATTTGAAGCGAAAAATGAATGGGGTAAACCGTTAGTAACAGAGAGAAGGAAGGCTTATTTGCATTCAGATTTAACTCAGGCATTAGGAAAAATACCTATAGACATAAAGGCTCTGGGACTAGATTATGCGACCTTTTCGGCGCATAAGATTGGTGGGCCAATAGGAGTGGGGGCGCTATATGTGCGAAAAGGAGTACCGTTTCGGCCGCTGATCGTCGGTGGTAATCAAGAGAATAAGAGGCGAGGTGGTACCTATAATACGGTGGGGATTGTTGGGTTTGGCACTGCGCTAGAGAGAGTGCTAAAAGACCAAACTTGGAAAAGCTATGATACAGAGGTAAGAAGGCTGCGTGACCACTTAGCAAAGCGAATTTTGGCCGAAATACCGGGCAGCTCGTTAAACACCGATATTAAATCTGGCGCTTCTCTACCAAATATCCTAAACGTATCGTTTCGGGCGGCTGAGGGAGAGTCGATCCAGTTATATTTAGATGCTGAAGGCATAATCGTATCTACGGGTTCGGCCTGTGCAGCTGGCGACACCAAACCATCGCATGTATTGATGGCAAAAACTGGGGACGCAGAGGTGGCGCATTCGTCGATAAGATTTTCTTTTGGGTTAGATAATACAATGGAGGACATAGACAGAGTAATGGACGTGTTACCTGGCGTGATTAATAGATTGCAGCAGATTAGCACTATTGCTGCCGATAATTCTCGATAGCATCCCTCAGAGCATCATGGCCGAGAACAGAGCAATGGAACTTGTGTTTAGGGAGGTTGCCAAGATAATCGTCGATATCTTTGGCGGTAATATTGAGGGCCTCATCTAGGGTCTTGCCTTTAGCGAGCTCTGATAGAGCAGAGGTGGAGGCGATAGCCGAAGCACAGCCGTAAGTTTTCCAGCGGAGATCGGTGATCCTGTCGGTATCTTTATCTACTTTGATAAACATTCTCATCTGATCACCACAGATAGGGTTACCGACGATACCAGTGGCATCATACTTAAACTGGCTCTCATCGCCCATCAAGAAATTACGAGGATTCAAAAAATGATCTTTTACAATATCGGTATAGATCCAGTCTTGACCTTCTTTCATGGTCTCTATTATAACATATTATCGTATCCTGAAGACAGCTTCATTTGGCTGAGATTTGGGCTCCGGTACCTGGGCGGGTGGAGTTGGCTGTGGTGCAGGTGTTGGCTGTAAGGCGGGAGTGGACTGTGGATCTGGGGCGGATTGTGGGGCAGAAGTGGGTCGTTTGGCGATCCAGTTATCTAAAAAGCCTTTTTTGGGCGTTTCTGGGGCCTTCTCAGCAGGGTTTGGCGCTGGGGTGGTATCTTTTACGTCTTCGACCATAACTACGTCCACAGGCTCTCTGGATGGCTCCGGAGAGGATTTTTGCTTGGCCTTCTCAGCCGCATTCCACCTATCGTTGATTTCTTTCTCAACTTCGGCACGAGTTTTGCCAAATCTGGTAGCTGAATAGGCCTTTAAGGTATCCATGAGTTCCCTGTTTGGTTCGCCCATCGGGGCTGGCAAATGCATAGTAAATGGCGCGGATGGCATATCAAACATCATTACCTTAGCAACAGCGTGGAAATTAGGGGTCTTAGTGAGATCTTCAGCTGTAAAGGTAGGGGTAAAAGCCTTAACCATGAGGTCGGCGTCGGTTACACCTACACGCCCACAGATGATGGTGCCGACGTTGCCGAGCAGGGCCTCCCTAATCTTATCGGTAAGCTGTGTCATAAACTGGTTCGCAACGATAAGGTTGAGACGGTATTTCCGAGCTTCAGAGAGGATAGATTCGAAACTATCGGTGGCGAAGTTTTGAAACTCATCTACATAGAGGCAAAAGTCTTTGCGCTGGTCCTCAGGGATATCCTGGCGACTCATGGCAGCCTGCTGGAACTTCATCACAAAAATCATACCTAGAAGATTAGAGTTGATATCGCCGAGATTTCCTTTAGACAGGTTAACAAGAAAAATCTTCTTATTATCCATAATTTCACGAATATTGAAACCAGATTTTACCTGACCAAGAGTGTTTCTCATGATGGTATTAGAGATAAACGGACCCCATTTAGAGGCGAACCAGGTGATCACCTCGCCGGCGTCGTTAGATTTTTGCGACTGTGGGAACTCTTTGGTCCAGTAGTCATAGACAGCCTTATCGGTGACATATTTGAGCTTAGATTTGACGAATTCCGCGTCGGTGAAGCATTGTGGGATATCGATAAAAGTAGCGCCAGCTGGGTCGGCCATCAAGAGAAGTGCGGCATTGCGGAACATATGCTGGCCACGCGGACCGAAGAAACCTTGGTTATTGGGGTCAAAGAGAGATTGTAACATACTAATCCCCTCTTGAACGATAAAATCTTTTTGATCTGGGGTGGAAAATTCGAACATATTCATGCCGACGGGGTGTTCAATATCTGAAGGGTCGAAATAGATGACGTCGTCGATACGCTCCTCTGGCACGCGCTGGAGGAGAGCCTCGACGGCGTCACCGTGCGGATCGATAAACGCAAAACCGCGTCCGTCACACATATCCTGAAAGGCGAGGTTCTCGAGGAAGACTGATTTACCCATACCAGTTTGACCGATTACGTACATGTGGCGGCGGCGATTTTTATCATCGAGGTAAATGGCTTTTTCGACGCCACGAAACTCATTAGTGCCAAGAAAGATACCTTCGGTAGCCAATCTGGCAGGGCCATCTACTTGCTTGGTGAGCTGACGCTCTACCTGAGAATTAGGGATAGCGCTCTGCTCTGGTAAATGAAAAATGGAAGCGAGTTCTACGCTATTTAGGATACTAGATCGATTTCTAAGCGGGAAAAACCTAAAAGTGTAATCTATAGCTATCTTCTTAGGGTCGCGAAAAGTGTTAACCTTAAAGCCATTAAGCTCTGGAGAGTTAAATTGGGAAAAAGCCGAAACGATACCCCCCATAATCGCTTCTGAACGGGACTTATTATCAGAGCTGGCTATGACTCTAATCAAGGTCTCAAAAGCCGGAAAACGCATTTTATTGGTGATAGCGGCAATTTCATCTTGTTTTATGTTGGTGACGGTTTCCTTTTCGGACTTTTCATGTTCTGGTGGTACCTCCCAGGGGGCACGGATAAGATCTATAGCAAAATCGCCGAGATTAGCCCCGACAGTCTTCTTGGTCTTGCCTTTTTGGAGGTTTTCGATATATTGTTTGCCAGCCTCAGACCAATTTTTTTGCGCAGGACGGAACAAAATTTGTACAGCCGCACCTTCATCTTTACCCACACTGGATAATGCGTTTAGCATTGCCATTTGAGCATCACGCTTAGTATCTTCGTATGTAGCAATCGGGTAATAATAATCTTTGTTAAGTGTAAGCTCTGCACCAGCTACCGCCTCTACGCCACCGCCACCCCTAAAAATGTTCTCTTCGCGCTTTTCCTCTAGCCTAGCTGTGGGGTAGGCAGATTGCAAAGCTTGGCGTACGGTCTCAGTAAGTACGGCTGGGACGATAGCGTAATATTTGACGATGCCGTCTTTAGCGATAATCTCTAACGAGAAGTGACGCTGGCCGTAAAGTTTAGTTTTCATTCCTTTAGTAATCGTGGAGGCAAGTATAGAGTACATCACCTGAGCCTTAGAGATGGCTTCGTTTGCAATGTCGCGCTTGTCTCTGCCTCCACCATCTATATCATCGGTAGTGGGCGGGAGATGAATCAAAAGTGGTACCATCTTAAGGCCACGCTCGTATTTTTTAACTTTGCGAAGCTTAGAAATATAGGCGCCGCCAAAAATTGCCGCTATAATACCTATAGCACCAATTACAATCAAAGCTACCACCCAAGGTTCCATTACTTAGTCTCCCTCTGTGGTTTATTGTTGTAAAAAATACCAAAACAGATGTAATTTGTCATGCGCCCAACTTTCTACCAAACGAATTATCAATGTTTGCCTCCATAGCTTCTCTGGCGGTATCGTAAAAATCTGCAACGTTACCGGTCTGCCCAAGATTAGCAATGGCTTTATCTATCTCTTTTACACCGTTAGGATCTAACTTATCGCCAGTCTTAAAGGCGGCACGGTTAAAGCTAGCCTCGATAACTTTGGCTGGGTCTACCCTATCTATATCATCTGGTGATGCATTTGGGGGCATCTCGACCATGATTTCGCCAAGTCTTACACTATCAGGAGTCCGCTCTTGTTCATTGTTATCACGAAGGCTATTGATGGCGCTATCGCCAATAGAACGCGAATCTCTTTCTGGGCTATTGTCCCAAGAATCAGTCCCGTTAAGACTATCTTTAATGGTTTCAGGGGAACCATTAATTTCCTTAGGTTGACCATAATTCATATGCTTATTTTATCATATTAGGCTCGTTTTGCGACTAAAAATTCAGCTAAAAATATAAAAATGCAAATTAGCCCAGTAGTCCAGAGGTTGATAGCACCAAAGGAGCGTGCCATCAAGAGCATAATCGGCCCAAAAGCCAGAACGGCTGAGTAAAGATAATCTTTGCCGCGAAAAGATTCCTTCTTAAAAGCGAGGCGCATGAAACTTTGAAAAATTAGAGTAACCACGCCAAAAGACACTATATAAACTGTTGTAAAAAATAACAAAACCCCGAACGGACCAATTTCCGTCGGAGAAGTGAAAGTTAGCATGAGGAATAAAGCTGCGAGTCCTGCTATGCTAGCGACAGATATAATGCGGTTATGCTTCATAACTTGATTATATCACGATTCTGGTTAGCCCCCAAGTGTTTATTCATGTTTTCTTGTGAGGAGCGGGGGGTTATCCGACGCTTTTAAACACAACTATTGGCCGCAACCCCTGATCCGCTTTTCCCTTTTTGACCGCTTCACGCTAGGTGAAGCATCGTCCTTGTCGAGTGTTTTCTTTCATTCTGGTTTATGTTTTTTGTTTTTGTGGAAAGTACTAATGAAAGATTTACCGACGCGCTCTACGCTTTTGGCTAACTTGGCACCTCAAGTTTTGCCTTTTGGCGGAGCTCTAGGTAATTCCTATTTTGTAATTTATGGCTAGAAATTACCTTTTCGCCCGCCAAAGTTTATGGTTTATTTCTAGCTTTTTGCCTTGTCATATTTTCCTTTTGTTTTTAGTTTTTGTGTTAGTCTCACGACTGGTTTTATATTAGCATAAATAATTTAAAAAATCAATAGATTTGTTCAAGTTTTATAGAGTAATTATTACAACAATATCCCTTATTCTTCCCTGTTCAAAAATCTTATACAAATTGTTGTAAAAAACACAACAATTAATTATAAAATCACGAAAAAACACCCTCAAAAGGTGTTTTAAATCTAAAAGTTGGTGGAGCTGGGGGATACTGCCTCCCCGTCCGGACTGTCACTTGGCCATGATTCTACGTGTGTAGTTTTCTGTTTCATTTTGGCAATAATTAGCAGCTGCAGAAAACGAAACTGCTAAAAGCCGTAGCAAATTTTCGAGCTATCGCTCGCCGCGACGATAGCCTTATTTTCGTTGTATGATAATTTTGGCCCTACGAAACCTTAGACCAAAACCAGCCTACAAATAATTAGGCATATGCTGGCATGTATGCAACATGCGCAGTTTTCGTGTTTTTAGCACTTATTAATACTTACGGTATTTAATCGGCACGCCTCATGACTGTTAACAATTCGTCTAAGCTTTGTCAGCCCCAACTGTATTAATTTTACCATATTTTAGCGTTTCTAACAATAGAAGAAGACCGGTAACTGCGAGGAAAACCGGTCTTCGTGTAGAGTGTGGAGTTATTTTGGCTAAATGTTTGTTTTTGAGCTTTGAATAATTTTTTTATTCAGAAGCTACCTCTATAATATCGCGAAAAAACGCTAATGTCAATACATTTTATGAACAATTTTTTATATTTTTTATGGAGTTTTCCACAAGCATTTTTGATATTTTTTGACGCTAACCTTATAATAAGAGCATTTTTAAGCATAGGCGTGAGGGCGGGGGTTGAAATATTACAGTCGCTATGTTAGCAAAGTGACATGATAGCTAAAATATATTCTGCAATCCCCTATGGCTTCGGGGGCAAATTAGTGGAAGTCGAGGGGGACATGAATCGTGGGCTGCCAACTTTTAATATTGTAGGGATGGCAAACAAAACAATCAATGAGGCAAAAGAGCGAGTACGTAGCGCAATAGTAAACTCGCAATTTAGCTTTCCGGACAAAAAAGTAACGATTAGCTTGGCTCCGGCCGAGTTGCAAAAAGATGGGGCGTATTTAGATTTACCTATCGCATTATCAATACTGCTACTATCCGGCCAACTAATCAAAGCCGACGTAGCTGGGAAGGTCTTTGTGGGCGAACTATCGCTAGACGGCAAAATAAAGCCCGTAAAAGGCATCATAAACGTAGTAGAAAAGGCAAAAAAGTCTGGCTGCACTGAGATTTATGTGCCGGTCAAAAACTTACCACAGGCTTCGCTGGTGAGCGGGGTGGCGATTTACGGCGTAGATACCCTGCAAAATCTTTTCTTGGCCTTAAAAGGTCAATATACGCCACCAACGACCGACAAAATTAGTAACCAGACCCAGGCCAAGCAGCATGTTACTGGCGAAATACTAGATCATATTCGCGGCCAAGCTATGGCTAAACGAGCAATAGAGATAGCTATTGCTGGACATCATAATATCCTAATCTCTGGCCCACCGGGTGCCGGCAAAACTTTGCTCGCTAAAGCGGCGGCCAATCTGCTGCCAGATCTGACTCCAGAAGAAAAAATAGATATCACTAAAATCTACTCTATCGCCGGGCTGTCGAAAGACGAAATTATAGAAGCAAGACCTTTTCGCAGCCCGCATCATACAGCCAGTTCTACCTCTATTATTGGGGGCGGGGCGATGGCAAGCCCGGGCGAGATTTCTCTGGCACATAAGGGAGTGCTATTTTTAGATGAAATACCGGAGTTTCAGAGGTCGGTGTTAGAGGCAATGCGTCAACCTCTAGAGGATAAGGAGATTTCCATCTCTCGAGCCAACCGTAAAACTACTTATCCAGCAGATTTTATGCTGATAGCGACAATGAACCCTTGCCCATGTGGGTACCTGGGAGATCCGACACATGAGTGTAAGTGCACTGAAACTCAGATTCAAAATTACCAGAAAAAGTTGTCGGGACCACTGTTTGATAGAATAGATATGAATATCAACGTCGAGAAGGTCGAGAACACGGATCTTCTGAAGCCCCTCCCTGATAATACTGATGAGCATAATGTTGTAAAAAATAATATAACAGAGGCAATGGTACGCCAAAAAGCCAGATATGGCAAAGATGGAGTCTATAATAGTTCCCTGTCTAGTTTTGAAGTGTCGAAGCTGTTAAGGATGGACTCGGTGGCGGAAAAGTTATTGGCTGAGGCGTCGGAGAGGCTTGATCTGTCGGCAAGGTCGTATTTTAAGACTATCAAGGTGGCACAGACTATAGCAGATCTTGATAAATCTGATGTGATTTCCTCGAAACATCTCGCCGAAGCATTAAACTATAGAAAAAGGTAATTTACCTCTTGCGATATTGAGTGTTTTTTGGTATAATTACTATCAGGTTAATTCAAGAGAAGAAAGGACTAATATCAAAACTACATCACGCACCCGCCTCAATTCGGAAATCCGTTATCCAGAGGTGCGCGTAATTGGATCTAGTGGTGAACAGCTTGGCATTATGTCGAGCAAAGAGGCCCAGCTTCTCGCGAATGAACAAGGGGTAGATTTGGTAGAAATTGCTGCCAATGCTAACCCACCGGTCGTTAAAATCATCGATTGGGGCAAGTATCAGTACCAAAAGATGAAGGAAGAGGCTAAAAATCGCAAAAAGGCTCGCGAAAAACAATCTGAGCTAAAGCAAATGAAAATCGGCCTCAAGATTAGTGATAACGACCTTAACATCAAAGTTCGCAAAATGCGTGGTTTCCTAAATGATGGGGACCGAGTAAAGATTTTAATTATCTTTCGCGGTCGCGAAATGGCCCATAAAGAGCTTGGTAATGAACTTTTAAACAAAGTTGTCGAACTCTTGGGAGAAGGCATCATTGTAGAAGGCAAACCGCAAATGAGCGGACGTAACCTATCAGTACAGGTACGGAAGAAGTAATTTCCTACTTTTACGGCCTCCTGATCGTACATCTGGGGGAAATATCAACTATAAACTAAAGGAAAACATTATGCCAAAGTTAAAAACGCATAAAGGTACCGCAAAACGGATCAAGATTACCGGTTCTGGTAAATTGGTACGTGAGCGGGCATTCGGGAATCATATTCTCGCTAAAAAATCTAAAGCCAGAAAGCGCAACATGAAAACTGCTGCGACCATTGATGGCAAAATCGCAAAAAACGTTAAGAAAGCATTGGGGGTTTAATTATGAGAGTTAAAAGAGGCGTCGCGGCACGCGCGAAACATAAGAAGATATTAGATAAGACCAAGGGCATGCAGCATTACCGCCGCCGCAGCTATCGGCTCGGTAAGCAAGGTGTGATTAAGGCTTTGCAATACAGCTATCGTGATCGTCGCAACAAAAAGCGTGATTTACGTGCGCTATGGATTACTCGCATCAATAATGCTTCTCGCGAACTTGGTGTTTCTTATTCACAACTAATTGCTGGTATGAAAGCCAAGAATATCAGCCTCGATCGCAAAGTTTTGGCCGATCTCGCTGTAAACAACCCAGAAGCATTTAAAGCAATTGTTAATACGGTAAAGGAGAAATAAGATGGCTATCTGTGAAATTACCGGCAAGGGTAAGATGTACGGTCATAACGTATCGTTCTCCCAACGCCACACTCGTAAAGTTTTTAAACCAAATGTATCAAAGAGAACTTTGATCATCAACGGCCAAAAGGTGAAATGTAATATCTCCACTTCGGCTCTTAGAACTTTGAAGAAAAAAGGTTTGATCGAGTCGCCAAAAGCTAGAGCTGAAAAAAAATCGAGCAAATAAATTATTTGCTTATCACAAAAACCCACCCTTTTTTCGGGTGGGTTTTTGATATGAGCGTTCACTAAGCCGGGTTCTGTGACTATATATAATATATAGTCGGCGACCATCTATCTTGACGTTACATTGCTATAACGTTCTAGCGGTGAGCGTGCATCCTCGAGCAAAGGTTATTAGCACTCCTTGCAACAGGTAGGGTTTGCCTCCGCACCGTATCGCTACAGCGCGCTGTGGGCTCTTACCCCACTCTTTTCACCCTTGCTCCGGTAAACCGGGGCGGTATAAGTTTCTGTGGTACTTTCCCTATCCTTACGGACGGTCGCTGTTAGCGACTACCCTGCTCTATGTTGCCCGGACTTTCCTCTTATAAAAAGCGGCCGCCTTTCGGGCTCGCCACTATTATATCATCTCTGTAATATTTCGTCTATGGCGGCGTTAGCCTCAGAATCGGCAATCATGTTTCTACTACGTGGAACGTGGGTAAAAGAGACCGCGTCGAAATCATTAAGTTTTTGCTGAATGTCTTTATAAACTGGAACTACGTCTTGATTTTTAACGCGAAAAACGCCATTTAACTGATTTACCACCATTAAGCTATCAGAGATAAAACGAACAGATTTGTAGCCAAGCTCAGCGGCGCGCTCAATTCCCTTTCGCATGGCGATATACTCGGCTAGACGAGAGGTAGCAAAGCCAATGAACTCGCCTTTTCGTTCGATAATTTCACCATTACTATCGTGTATACAGTAGCCAATACCAGATGGGCCAGGATTCCCACGTGAGGCGCCATCTACATTAATAGTGACACTGTTGGCAGTGTCACGCGGAGAGGTACGGTTGGAGTCAACTTTACCTTCCTCAATTTCGAGGACAGACATACTGGTCTCGTTTAGGTGGACATTGGAGTTAGTAAAATCTTTGACAAACTTATAGGCAGTGTATCTGTCGCGTGGAGTAGGCTTAGTTTTATCATCAATCTGTAAGTCGTATATAATATAGAGGTTACTAAGCTGGCTTGACCCCTCTGGGGCAAGAAAAGTGACGACATCTTTGAGGTTTACCGAAGTGGCACTTAGACCTGTATACTCGGTAAGCGAACGAGCCATTGCCTCTTCGGGCTGTTCACCAAATTTGATCTTGCCGGTGGGGAGTTCCCAAAAAACCGGCGACTCGCTGCGGCCACGGCTGCGCTTAAAAACTAACACCCCCTCTTCGTTTTTGATTAAGCCCACTACACGTATTCTTTGTTTCATCCCACCTCTTGTCATAATAGCCCTGCCGGCCTGTTTTCCCCGTAATATATACAAGGTGGGTAAAATCTTATGCGATACACCCACGGGTGTAAGCCACGAAATCCCTATAACATGATTATTCAGGAAAATCATGTCGCCGATAGGGCTAATTTAATTATACCATATCTAGGCACCAACTATCCAGTAGAAAAAGTTGAGGATACCGTCCATACAACCAATCATCAGATGAGAAAATACCTCGCCAAAGAAGAAAATCATCATGTAAACGATGATGATGCCATAGCGTTCAATATTGGTGAGGACTTGGCGAAAACCGTCTGGAGCGATAGCATAAAGAATACGTGAGCCATCAAGAGGTGGGATGGGGATGAGATTAAAAATCATAAAACCTAGATTAATATAAATAAACTCTGCAAAGATGAACTGCCATAATTCTCCGCCACTACCGTAGGCTAAACCAGAAAAATGCCCGATCAAGAAGAAGATAAAGGCCAGAAGAAAATTAGTGAACGGGCCGGATACGGCAACCAAAGCCATACCCCATTCGTGCCACTTGAGGTTATGATAATTTACCGGTACTGGCTTGGCGCCACCAAAAACGGGGGCTTTTAATATATATAATATAACCGGAACAAGAATCGACATGTATGGGTCAATATGTTTAATGGGGTTAAAGGTAAGACGGCCAGCATCTTTGGCTGTATGATCACCGAGCCAATAAGCCACAACACCATGAGATAACTCGTGCAAAATTACCGATATTAGGACTATCCCTAAAATGATGACTATACTAAGAAAATTGAGATCCATCTTAATTTAAGACCACTATCTCTTTAGTAGCTGGGAGACTGTCGAGATTCTTGACCTTGAGCTTTTTTTCGGTGCGGGCGGTGAGCTTGAGGTCGGCTACCATACCGTCAACATTACCCATGGAGACGATAATCTTTGGCTCGATTTCACGGATTGCACGCACAGAGGAAGTACAGAGGATGTCGGCTACAATATCGTCGAGATTCTCTTCGATTCCACCAATAATGCCGGTATGTACGCCACCAATTTCAACGTCGTAAATAGTCTTGCCGCTTTCGGTAACGATGCCACGAATAGTGGCATCGCCAATCTCGAACTCGCCTGGTCCAGTGATCTTCCCAACTTGAAGACCAGCGTCGATGGTGGCGTCGGCGATATTGAACTTAATCGTGGTCTTTTTGGTGTTAAAAGTGATTTCGTCTTGGGATTTGCTTTCGATTTCAAACATCTTCTCTCCTTATTTTATTAATTTGTCTGGGTCAACGATTTCAGAGATCTCCATCTCGAGCACTTCGGTGATGAAGCGGTCGCGAACGTTTTTGCGATAAGTGAAATCATCTGGCGACATAATCACATAATTGATGGGCTTGCCTTGCTTCTTTTCGATTACTTCGGCCCAACGAGTGAGCTTTTTTGTTTTGTCGTTGCCAATAATGAGAAGGTCTATACCATCTTGGCCAGGCAAACGATTGGTGACGACGAGGCCCTTTAGGTAATTCTTGACTGGGCGACAGTATTCTTCCCACGTAGTTTCTTTAACGTCTTTTTCACGAGCAGCATCAATCTTCTTTGAAAAAATATCAATCATAGGACGATAGAATGGATGCTTACTATTAGCCGAATAATATACTTTATTATCAAAAGTCTCGTTTTTGACAATACCAATGCTTTCGAGATTCAATAGCTCACGGCGGACGGAGTTAATCTGTTCGTCTATAACCCTGGTCATTTCACGCACATAAAAACTTTTTTCGGGATTTTCGAAAAATAGTTTTAAAAGTTTAGCGCGGGTCTTGGACCCGAATAATTTTTCTGTTGGAGTGTTAGTTTCTTTGCTCATTATGCATATATTTTATCACGTATGGATAAACTTTTTCAAGTTCTAGCCAAATTATTTCCGGGTTGCGCTTGAACCAAGTCATTTGGCGTTTCGCCAGATGATAATCTCTATAAAAACATTGTTCTTTGGCCTCAGCCAAAGTCAGCTCGTGATTCAAATATTTCCACACGTATTCATAAATGTTGCTCTTCATGGCACCGCTACCCCAGCCATATGCATCTACTAACCTTTTTGTTTCGTCGTAAAGCGCCGGGCAGAACATTTGGTCAAGACGCTTTTTCAGTCTGGTGCGTAACACCTCTGTTTCGTGTTTAATACCAATAAGTAAAAAATTGCCTTTTACCCCTGTTCTGTCTGAACAACTTTTTTGTTCAAAATCACCAATTTTGGCGCCTGTGGGGCCCTTAAAATGATAGTCATAAATTAGCGCATCAACATACAAACCAGTGCCACCGACAATAATTGGAACTTTACCACGCTCTTTAATATCGCCGATTTTTTCTTCAGCATATTTTTTCCAGTCTGCAACAGTGAAGCGTTCGTCTGGATATACTAAATCAAAGCCGTAGTGAGGGATTCCGTCCATTTCTTCTAGAGTAGGCTTGGCAGTGCCAATATCCATTCCTTTGTAAATAGCACGAGAATCAGCTGAAATAATCTCGCCGTTTAACGCCTTAGCGATTTTAATAGCAACACCAGTCTTGCCTGATCCGGTAGGCCCCAGAATTACTATGGTAGGTACAAAAACCTGTTCTTCGAGAGTACTCAATGGTGTTAACCCAAGCTTTGTTCCATCGGAACTAGGTTTTTGTACCATTTACAAATCCTTTATATAGCCCGAGAGATTGTTAAGCTCAATTTTCTCTTCTTTATCACGCAAGCGAATGGAGACCATATTGTCTTCAACGTCTTTTGGACCGACGATGATTACGCATGGAATCTTCATACCAGTAGCGCGACGAATCTTTTTGCCTAATGAATCGGCAGAATCGTCTACCGTGTAACGAATTTTATTACGCGGCAACGGATCGCTAAGTTCTGTTTTGTCTAGAATATTAGCTATCTCTTTAACATAATCTACCACTTGGTCGTTAACAGTAAGGATGCGAACATTCTCTGGAGCACACCACATTGGCAACCAGCCGGCAGTATGCTCGAGATACACGCTCATAAAGCGTTCGATAGAGCCGATCAAAGCACAGTGGATCATGATTGGAGTCTTTTTGGCGCCGTCGGCATCAACATATTCTAGATGGAAGCGCGCTGGCATAGCATAGTCTAGCTGTACGGTGGCAAGCTGCCACTCGCGGCCAAGCGCATCTACTGCCATGAAATCCATTTTTGGCCCGTACATTGCAGCTTCGCCCTCACCGATGAAATAATCCATCTCAAACTTGTCAGCCATGTCTTTGATGGCCGTCTGGGCTTTTTCCCACATTTCTGGAGTGCCGATATAACCATCTCCATCATCACGGAATGATAAGCGAAGCTTTAATTTCATATCAATTTTTTTGTACAAATCTTTAGCTGATTCAATTAATTCACCAAAGATACCGCCAACTTGATCTTCGGTACAAAAGACGTGTGAATCATCCTGGGTGATAGAGCGCACGCGCGAGAGGCCGCCGAGCTCGCCCTTGCGTTCGTCACGATAAACCATCGTAGTCTCAAGATATTTGATAGGTAAATCTTTGTACGAACGTGGGCTACTCGCAAAAATCTGCGAGTGGTGAGGGCAAGAAACCGGCTTGATCGCGAGATGATCGCCGCTTTCTTGGGAAACAAACTGCAACATCTCGGGAAACTTTTCGTAGTGACCTGAGGTTTTATAAAGATCTACATTTGCGATATGAGGAATACAAACTTTTTTATATCCACGATCGAGGCGATAGCTTTGAGTAAAATCATTAAGAAGATCACGTAAAATTGTGCCACGCGGGGTAAATAGTGGGAGTCCAGAACCAACTAATTCTGAAAAACAGAATAAATCTAGCTCTTTGCCTAACTTGCGGTGATCACGGGCTTTGGCTTCTTCTTGGCGTTTGAGGTAGTCGGCCAACTCTGCTTCGGTCTCAAAAGCTACGCCGTAAATACGGGTGAGCATTTCTCTTTTTTCGTCGCCACGCCAGTAAGCGCCAGCTACACGAATAAGTTTAAATGCGCCAACTTCAGAAGTATTTTTGACGTGCGGGCCTTTGCAAAGATCGGTAAAAATATCGCCGAGATCATAAAACGAAATTTCGGAATCTACCGGCAACTCTTCAATCAACTCAATTTTGTAAGTCTGATTATTATTGTGCGCCCAGTTTAAGGCTTCGTCTCTGGAGACGACGCGTTTTACCATCGGTAATTTGCGAGCGATAATGCCGCGCATCTTCTTTTCGATTTTTGATAAGTCAGTCTCGGATATTTTGGTGCCGCCAAAATCTATGTCATAATAAAAACCACTGTCGATAGCTGGACCAATACCAAATGTAGCTGTAGGATAAAGCTCTTGCACTGCAGCTGCGAGTACATGACTTAAAGTGTGTCGCATTTTTTCTAAATCTTCTGGAGATTTCATCTTTATCCTTTCTGTAATTACTTGTCTTATTATAAGATATTTACAGGGATAAATCAAGTTTTCTTCTTGCCAACACCGCCTCGTATTTGTAAAATTTTACAAGTTTTAATCAAGGCATTGTAAAAACCATCGTGGAATCTAGGGTTGCCACCAAGACAAGCCTTAAGTTCTGCTTTAATGTCGTTAAACTGAGCACAAGCCAAAATAATATCTTGCGGGCGAAAACTTTCTCTAGAAAAATGTGAACGGAAACTGTCTGATATCTCTGCAGAAGTTAATTCCCCGTCGTCTATTTTGGCAGGCCAAGAGTCTAGAGCTAAAGTTTTGGACCTGCAGCTAAGATGAAAAATAAAGTTGTAATAATTAATTGTCTTGGCAACGGCTTTAGTCGTCAAAACCAAAGTATCTCTGCCAGTGTTGTGATGCGGTAGCTGAAGGCCAAGAAACTTTTGGGTCTTATATTTACGCCGAAAATACTTAAGACTTGTAATTGAAAGAAGATAATTCGCAAAAATAATTAAATCCACTTTGCCAATATAAGGACGGAGGGCTACTTCGGCAACTTTCCGCGCATCTTTGGCCCTCGATAAAATTTTTTCAGCATTACGCCAATCTATTACTCTGATAATTTCGATTATTGGCAAATTGTCTTGTAAATAATCAGCAAAAAGTTCTCCCCCATAACCACTATCAAAAACCACAACTTTTAACATCTTTTCTCCTATACCCTCCGCTAAGGTAATTTTAATACAATATGAAAGCATATTTTTTTTCTTTTTAATGACTTGTGCTACAAATGTTGCACAAAGTTATTTTTAAAGATGCTTATGTTTTTATTCTTGAGTTATTTTTAGTATAATCGAGATAAATTGGAGGTGATATGATAAAAAGTTGGCGTTATTTGAACTTAGTGAGACTGTCGGCAGGGGCAAGCCTACTGATAGGTCTAGGCGACTTCGTACTGCTCAAAATGGGCGAGCCAGTGGGCCCGTTTCTGTTCTCGCTAGGGCTTTTAGGCGTATGTATGATGGGGTTAAATCTCTTTACTGGTAAATGCGGTTTTTTTGTAGAAGACAAGATGAAACTTTCAGATTTAATGATAATTTTGGCGATCAATCTGATATTTGGCTACGCATTTGGGGCGATTTTTAGTCTGATGGATGAAACTATAATAGAGGTAGCTATGGCGAAGGTCGCAAAATGGGACATGAGTGCAGAGTTTTTCTTAAATGCGGTGGGCTGCGGGGCTGTTATGTATATTGCAGTAGATTTGTACAGGAGGGGATCTAAGCTGGGAATATTAATCGGGGTACCGCTGTTTATTTTTTGTGGGTTTCAACACTCGATTGCTAATGTAGTCACAATGGGGGTGGCGATGATGTTTAGTTGGACAGTTCTATTCTGTGCGCTGGGCAATTTTGTGGGGTCTATGGTGGTGTGGGTGCTGTGTAGAAAAATTGTTGGAGAAAAATCAAAAAAGGCAGACGGCATTGCAGCCTCGCGCGGAGTGAAAATCCATGGTATCTATCGGCATTTTAAAGGTGACTTATACCTAGTGGAAGATGTAGCTTACCACAGTGAGACTGGAGAGAAATTGGTTTCCTACCGAGCGCTATATGGGGACGAGAAATTATACGTGCGCCCGTACGAAATGTTCGTAGAAAAAGTCGACCACAAGAAATACCCAAAAGTAGAACAAAAGTATAGGTTTGAATTGCAAGAGATCGAAAGTAGGAATAAAAGATAGTACAGCATTCCTTTTGCGTTAGTCACTAAAAGTGTGATATGATTAAATTGTCTTAAGTTTATTCAAAAGCAAGGTAAAACTGATAAGTTTTATCAATATGCCGTGCATAGGGCATCGAGCCAAACAAGCATATTGACTTGCTTTTGAAAGAACGACTTAAGACACCGTTGCTCGGTGTCCTATTTCGTTTAAGGCATAATCAATAAAAGGAGGTTACATGCTTGTAGGTAGCGGAAAAACAGAATACCGTTTCCCCATTCAAAACAACCAAGAAACAGAACAAAAAATCCAGTCCTGGTTGTCTGTTAATCAATTTCAAAAAATGCAGGAAGGCGATATCGTGTATTATCGTGGCGGCGACGCCATAGTGGGACGCCGATTTTTTGAATATAGTATCAATGGAGACCAGGTGGCAATTTACGCGTATCTTGGTTCATTCCAAAAACCCATAGCGTTGTCGGACGGCATAGCTGGAGCGATGGCAATTATCCCATACAGAAATGCGCTAGAGCCATTACTAGTAGCGCTAGGTAGCAATACCCAATCTAGCCAACCACAGCAATCGGCTACACAAGTTACACAACAGAATACCTACGGTGAGTTTAGGCAAGCTAACGAAAAAAGAAATAATAATTACGCCGAAATCTCGTTTTGGGTTTCAATATTAATGTTGGTGGTTTCTTTTGCCGGCATAGCGGTGGGCGCAATCATAGTAATTTTTAACTATTATCTCGCTGCCCAGGGTTTGAAATCTGGCAAAAAAGGAAAAGCTATTGCCGCCATTGTGTTATCTTCCATTGCTATAGCAATAATGATTATCAAATTAATAATTGAGTTATCAAAATAGAAAGGATTATATGAACAATGACAATTCAATGATAGGCGGGACGCAAAACTCCAATCAGACGACGCCGGCGATCTCGTCAGCGCCGCAACAGACTATAGGTCAACCAATAATGGACCAGCAAGTGGTAATGAATCCAACAATAACAAATACTACAGCTGGTGGATGGCAAAATAACAAAAAGAAGCGGAACCTGATTATCGGGTGCGTGACTGGTGGCGCCGTTTTAGCTGCACTAATGGTAGTTTTGCTAGTGATATTTCTTCAAAAAAATGGTGAAAAAACGGTTGCTTGCTCTATGAACACGACGACTATGGGTATTACTATAACTGGAGAAACTAATGTCCAGGTCAAAGATGGCGAAATATCAAGTGGAGATATGACGATAAATGTGAATCTAAAGACCATGAGAGATAGCTATAAAGATCATGAAAAAGAAATGGTAGATAAATTGACGGATCAGTATAAGAGACACTGTGAAGAACATTGTGTTTTTGATTATAGCTATACGGAGGGGGATAATGTAAAATACACAATGCAATATGATGAAGAAGGTGTGAGTGAAATAGTTTGGAGTTATGGAACCGATAGTATGTCTGCGCAAGAAATTGCCGACAAAGTACAGGAAACTCTCGAGGATTCGGAGACTACTTGTAGGCAATATTAGTGGTGATGAGGGGCAGGAGACTTTGCTTGCTAAAGCCTGTAAAGGACGCATAAATTATATTCTTAGCGATTTGAACATTCGGTATAAACCAAATATTGGTCATCGAGCATATAGACGACTATGTCGTCGTGATTGTTATTGCCAAAATTTGTCCAATTGACTGCGCCATTAAGTGGAGGCCCTAGCGTATAGCTTTCAGTAATTTGGCCGCATCCACTCGATGATATTTTATTTACAATATCTTGCAATTCCTGGTCGGTAACTGCCCGAAAAGACTCATTATTGCTATACACCTTTTTAATAATTGCCCTGTTTGCTTCTATTTCGGATTTTGCTCCCGTAACTTCATATTTTGTAGTGCCGCCAATATCTCCAGTTGATAAAATGCTAACATTTATACCATTTTCTTTTATTTGTAGTACAAAAATGACACCAATGATGGCAATTATTGTCATAATGATACCGACTATGTAGAATGTTTTTTTATTTGCAAGTTTATGATAATTTATATTCATGACTTTATTATAGCATATGATAGTTTTATAATTAAATGTTATTTTGAAGTAGGGTTTTAACGGTCAAAACTATAGAATTAAATTGTGGTTTTTGGTATTTTTTTGTCGTAAAAATGGCATAAAAATAGCCCTCTATTTTTCCGAGGGATTTAACAGATATTTATAGATTACAGAATAGATAAAATTTATTTTATAAACCGTTTGGTGGGTGATGAGGGGCTCGAACCCCCGACCTTCTCGGTGTAAACGAGACGCTCTAGCCAACTGAGCTAATCACCCGTGTCTTATATTATATCATATAACAGGGATTTCTGGAAGCTTTATTTTCTTTTCTTCGCTAACCAATCTGGAATTGGGATGAATTCAATGCGATTCCAACCATTTAGTCCATTACAAATTTCGTCTTCTGGGACGTCATAATAAAACGTATAGACCGTATCAACCGAGCCGTATACAGCATCTTTCATATCAAAGCCTAACTTTTCTGACACCATGGTCATATTCTCCACTGAGGTCCCCTCGACTTCAATATAAGTTGGTATCCATGGCCAAGTATCAATACAAATTTCTGCACCGTCTAGCTTCCACGTTTCACGCATGGATTCTTCATATGATTTTTCCTGCAAACCAAAAATTCGCAAAAGCTCTACTGCCGAATCATAATCGTCTACCACGAGATTAAGTTCCTTTACGCCGGTTGCAGAGCTATCGTGAAATTCTTTATACGTTATTACGATTTTATCGCCTTCATCACGAACTCGCGCAA
This sequence comes from Candidatus Saccharimonadota bacterium, assembly GCA_017511645.1. Taxonomy (GTDB): domain Bacteria; phylum Patescibacteriota; class Saccharimonadia; order Saccharimonadales; family Saccharimonadaceae; genus Nanosyncoccus. Next base: position 22,801 of record JAFWJH010000007.1, on the reverse strand, counting down.
AACAGCTTTTGTTGCTATGAGACAAATGAAAAACAGTGCGAATCATTTTGCGCTCAGGAGTGACAAGTTTAGCGCCGAGAGATTTTAGTTTGTCACGAATTTTATTTTTATCTATATTACAAAATACAGCTTCAATTTCTAAATTCATATTATATCTCCTCCAATTCATATCGGCATGAACCAAGCCCTAAGCTTTCGGCGTATGGCAATATTTCACGCCCTAAGCGCGAATCGATGCGTTCTTTTAGCTTTGCTGCCCCGGGATCTTTTGAAGCCCAGATTAAATCAATAAACGCTTGGTCATTAGCTACTGGGTCTAGTGAGGCAACAATGCCGAGATCTTTCATAACTGGGTCACCCTGGTTAGCATCGCAATCACAATCAACAGAAAGCGCGTTCATAACAGTAATATAGATAATTGGTTTTCCCTGTTCTTTTAGATAATCAGCTACAGCTGTAGCAGCCTCGGCCATAGACTCAATAAAATCGATCTGCTGGTGTTTTGAGACCCAACATAATCTTGGACTTTTAGTTTTTCCGCAAGAATGGATGTAAGCTTTGCCGTTTCTGCTAGCGATGCCGATGGATTGGTTTTTGAGATTGGCCCCAAAACCACCCATTGCGTGGCCTTTGCCGTGTGCAAGGTTGATAAAACTATCGTAATCCGCAAAATTTTTACCAATCAAATCATATTTTAAGTGTTTCCCGTTTTTAATTGGGATTTTGAAATCACCATCTGCGTCCATAATATCTACTGGCGCAAAACTAGTAAACCCGTGTTTCTTGGCAACTTCAATATGGTCTTTTGCAGTATTTCTGGCACCCGGATAGGCGGTGTTGCATTCTAGGATTGTCCCATTTAAAGATTTCACCAAAGGGCCGATGAGTTCAGCTTTGAGATAACCCTTCGCTCCATCTTCGCCAGTAGAAACTTTAACTCCAACTTTACCGGGCAAATCTACGCCAAGCGCTTTGTAGATTTTGATCAAGCTTTCTGGGGTGATTTCTTTCGTGAAATAGACTTTTGAACTCATATAGTACTCCTTTACTATATGATAGCATTAAAAACCAAATTTTTCTTGTTCTTGACCCATGGCAGTATCGTGATATAAATTATAACGTTCTTCGGAAAGTTCAAGCGCTAGAGACCAGATAGTTTCCTTGTTGTATACGTAATGAGACTTGCGAAGAATCGGCCAAATATCGGTAAACTGAAACTCGTGGTTACCATTAATACCCCCTAATTGTTCAGTAATTAATTGCTCGGCTTCGGCATAGCGCAAAAAAGTGTCGTGACTAGGATCATCTTTTCGCACTTGATCAAGTTTTTTAATTTTTGGAGACAAGACATGGTTAGTGAGCAACAGCACTCCACGGTCGTCTGGTCGAATAATTTCAAAACCACGCGCATAATGCTGCACTACTGCCATATCGCCAGATTTATCAGCGACCAAAAAGTTTTGCGCGCAATTAACCGGAATCTTGCGAAAAGCAGCCAGAGCCTCCTTTGTATTCTTGCAGTGCTCAGCGACAAAACGCAGCATATGTGGAGAATCTATACCATAGGACCATTTATCGATATGAGAGAAGGTAAGGCCGATATAGAGGCCGTGTTCGTTGATTGCGTCTTCGGTAGAGTATTCCCAAGTTTTGCGGCCAAGATGGCCTGGCCAGGTACTTTGGTCACTAAAAGCGAAATAACGATACTTCCCTTTAAGACTGATGTCGCATTTTTCGAAAATCATGCGTACGCGTGGCATCCAGTCGTAATTGCGGCCGACAAAAATTTTACCATTTTCGTGAACGGCAAAAATCGTGCAGCCTTTTTTGGCGGCAAGACGACGTTTTCTGGACTCTAGGTGCAGAGCAATTTCGTTGTAGATTACTTGTTTTTCTGGTAGATTCGTAGCGCGAGCAATGCCGGCAGTTTGTTCGAGTATTTCAGGATAATATTTCTTGTATTCTCTGAGCTGACGGCGTAAAATGTTTTCGTCGATATCTACAGCAAAATCATGATCGTTTTCGACTAATTGTCTACCGATATGCTCGCCGAATTCGTAATAAGTACCTTTAAACTTTAACATAACCTAATTATGGCATGTGTCTATCTGCGATTTTGATATTTTTTGTACAATATTAATCAAATTAGCGAATTGAAAAATATAGGTCAACTCCACCTGGACGGTATAGTTCAAAATTGATATTATTGCTGGCCTTGAAATTGGTGACTGGTAACCATTGCTTATAAATCCAGTTTTCTAATTTTAGGATTTCTTTTTGCTGACGCGAATCTAGGTGAAAAACTGCGTATTTGCCGCCGGCAAGGCGAAACGCGGTGAGACCTTTTTCTTTGGTTTCTGTGCCCACAAAATAGCAGTGTTCGAGATTTGAATAAAAAATCCCGTAACGTTCACTGGCTTCCCATTTTTTGTAATAGCCTTCTTCGCGAAGCTTATCGTAGAGCCTACGGATCTTGTATAATTCTCCGCCGTAATCTTTGCAAGTGACCTCAAAACCGTATAAAGTTTTGGTGGGAAAATGAACAATTTCGGCCTCGAGTCCACCGCTGGGCTGGACCTGACCCTGAAATAATAATTTCGGAAAAATCTTGATCTTACGACGAGCTTTACGGGCTTCCAAGGGAGATAAATTGAACTCCCTCTTAAAAGCGTGTGAAAAGGCGGCAGTAGAACTATAGCCATATCTAACTGCAATATCTAATACTTTGAGGTGGGTATTTCTGAGATCCTCATAGGCTTTCGAAAGGCGACGTCTACGAATGTAATCATGAATTGAAAAACGTGTGAGAAAAACAAAAATACGCTGCAGGGCGTCTTTATTGGTACCGGCGAGGCGAGCAATGTAATCTAGGGAAATCTCCGCATCGAGATTAGCCTCGATGTAGTCGATGACTTTGTTTAGTTTATCCATATTATTTTTTCACAACTTTTTTGGTGACGTCAAACTTTTCCATATATTTGCCGAGCATGAGGCGAGTCTGAGCATAGTAAGCGGCGAGAGACTGATATAGAATGGAAGTAACTGGCATCAAGATCCATTGAATGACCATTGAGATGCTACGGCCTTTTTTGTATTTGGCCGGGCGTGGTGGCAACATACGGAAAGAAATAAGGACCGTAATCAAGATACCAACAGAAGCAACAGTCTCAACAATGCTTACAACGTTGGGCAAATTGTAAGCCACCATATCGTGAGATGACATGTTCATAATCATTGGCACCCAGCCACCAAAAGTGATAATTGGCGCCATAATAGCTAGAGTAACATGACCATCCAGCAGCCGCCAAAACTTAGGTAGAGTCTGCCAAAACGGTGCGTAACGTTTGTCTTTTTTGACGAAGAGTTTAGAACCAACATAAGCAACATCAGACGCGCCATAATACCATCGACGAACTTGGATAAACTGGGCTTTGATTGTTTTCCAGAGAGTCTCGTCAATCACGGCGTCTTGGTAAATTGGGATACGAATTGGCAACACCGAATAATCACCAGAAAAGAAGAACAGGCTACGCCAATACTGATGCCCATCTTCTACAATAGTACGCTTACTCCAGAAATCCATAGCCTTGAGAGCCTGTAAAGGCTGCGAATGCGAAGCGAAGTTGCGCAAAGCATGCGGGCGCATGGTGGTAATAACATTAAAGAAAGAATTGGACACCGCAATTAGGCGAGTAGGGGCTGGGGCGTCCCAAATATTATTCATAAAGAGCGATACTGGCTGATAGCTGAGGCGCTGACGATTAGGGTGAGTAATAAACTCATAGGCGACGGAGTCAAGATACTTGGGGGCCATGCGGTTATCGCTATCTAGTGAAGTAACGATAATGTTTTCGAGAGGGAGATGTTTTTCTTCGACATATTTTGCAACAGCGTAGCCAGCATAAGTAAGATTTGGGCCTTTACCAACAACTTCGCTAGGTAGATTAGCTGGGTGCTTTACTAGCATAAAATCTTTGAACACTCCATGATATTTTTTCTTTAGGGCTTCGACGGTTTGCTCAATTGCTTCCCCACCTCGCTCTTCGTAGGCGAGGGTGAAAATAATGTGGTCGTTTGGAAAAGTAGTATCTCTGACGGCAGCAATGGAAGGGTCGAGTACTTCGATGCCTTCGTCGTAAGCAGTCATAATAACAGCATGGTAAATCTTAGAGGGCTTGGGGTATTCTTTAGACATGGCGGCAATCATTTTGAGATTTTCGACGTGTTGCTCGAAATGATAGCTTTTGTTGTCGTCGCCGCGTAAGCGCTCGTAGGCAGTGTGAGGATCTTCCAGATCCATCACGCGCTTGCGCCAGTCAACACGTTCGGCACGTTTGATAACTTCGTAGCCTTGAACAGTACGATAGGCGACACCGATAGCTTTAACTAAAGTCGCCGCGATAAGAATGAACAGATAAATCGCGCCAAGCACCGGATCTATTAGAGATAAAACAAAGAGCAGGATGATAGCGCCATAAGAAATAACACCAGGTAAAATCTCGAGAAAACGATAGAGTTTAGTGCGTTTGCCTTGTGGGATCTCTAAGTTCCTACGCATTAGCCTTCTCCAAGCAAGCGTAATAGCACAAGGAATGTGCTAGCGATTAGGGCCGTAGTGGTGATCAAGAAAAACTTGGCCATGCCACCGCCGCGTTTGTGGAAGATACGCAAGGCTAGCAAACTATGAAATGCGCCAAAAATGACAGCAAGTAGCGGAAAAGTAAGCATATCTACCCAAGTGCCGTCGTGATAACCACCGATGTCACCGTAGCCAATTTTAACAACCGAACTATTAGGGTTGAGGTGAATTAGCGAAAAAACTAGTAGAGCAATAGAGGATAAGAGATTAAAAATCATGAGGACCAAGATGCCGCGCTCGGAATGATAAACTTTAATAAAATCTTCTTTGAAAGTTTTCATGACTACTTGGTTAGCTTCTCTGCTACAGTATTAATTTGCTGAATGAACATAGCGTCGCCCACGACACCGATGATGCCAGTTAGAACCATCATCCAGCCAATTAACTGCATGATGGCGCCAGAATTGAAGGTAACAAAGATGCCTAGCGCTAACATCATGATAGCGATGATTAGGATATAACTCCAAACTTTGACTCCGGTAGCGTGAAGCTTGATTGCAGTGTTGACGCGTACTAGAGATTCATAAATCATCCAGACGCCGATGATGATTCGGAAAATATTAGCAATATCTTCACCTATAACAATAGCAGCAATACCGACAAGCAGAGCGACTACGCCAGAGAGAAGACTATTATTAAAGAAATCGTTTTGACCTTTAACAACAAAATAGTTGATAATTTGATAAATGCCGCTGACAATAAAGATGGCACCGAGAATATTAGCAATTACAACAACGGTAATATCTGGCCATACTACGAGAAGAATACCAAAAATCATGATAAGAATTGACTCAGCAACTGCGGACCACGCAGACTTTTTGAGTCCCCAACCAATTTTATCAGCTGGATGTTTAATTGTTTCCACCTTAGGCATAATTATCTCCTTAGTTGTTCTAATTATACCACAAATATGATATAATTTAGCAAGTGCTGTTGGCTTTTAGCTTTCTGGCACAGGGGTGCCGATGTAGCTCAGTTGGTAGAGCAGCTCATTCGTAACGAGCAGGTCACAGGTTCGATCCCTGCCATCGGCTCCATTTTTGTTGCTAGTTCTATTTTTTCTTTATATTACTCGTCCCAGTTGTTTGATTAGCGCGGTTGAGGCGATGAAGGAGTTTTTGGCGAGCATGAGAAGTAATAATACGATCTAGCCAAGATGTCTTGGGAGTCTGATTTTTAGAGGTAAGGATCTCGACGATATCGCCTTGTTCTAATTTTTTGTTCATGTTACTCATCTTACCGTTGATCTTGACGCCTACTACATGGTCGCCAATTTCGGAGTGCAGGCGATAGGCAAAATCTAATGGTAAAGCCCCAGCCGGCAAATCGATAATATCGCCTTTCGGGGTGTAAACGAAGATTTTGTCGGCAAAGAGGTTTAATTTTAGCTTTTTTAGGTCTACCTTTTTGCCCTCGCGAAGCTTGGCGGCAGTCATTTGTAATTCGGTAATCCAGAGGAGATTGGTGGGCAAGTGTTCGATTTTCCCTTTTTTGTAGTTTTCAGTGAGCTTTTGCTCGTTATAGTAAAAGCTGGCGGCCAAACCACGTTCGGCGTATTCGTGCATCTCGCGAGTTCGGATCTGAAACTCCACCACATGTTTGTCTTTAGTAATCACTGTAGTATGAAGCGACTGATAGCCGTTTTGCTTTGGCACGGCGATATAATCTTTGATACGACCCCCCATAGGCGTATAAAGCGAGTGAATAATGCCAAGTACCAGATAACAATCGGTGATATCTTCCACGATAATTCTAAGAGCGGTGAGGTCGTAGATCTCGTTGATGTTTTGGCTATGTTTGGCGAGTTTTTTGTGAAGCGAATAAACTGACTTCACGCGACCAGATAACTCAAACTTAATTTTTTCTTTTTTGAGCGCAGCTGAGACTTCGGCTTCGATCTTTTTGAGAGATTTTTCGGCCGATTTGTTGCGTTTAGCGATAAGGTGGTTTAGTTCATTGAAACGCTTCGGATCGACATATTTAAAGGCAAGGTCTGAAAGTTCAACACGAAGTTGCCCCATATTAAGACGGTCAGCCAGAGGCGCGAAAACTTCGAGGGTTTCTTTGGCAATCTTTTTTTGCTTGTCGGGCGGAAGGGCCGAGAGGGTGCGGATATTATGCAAACGGTCGGCGAGTTTGATGATAAGCACACGGATGTCATCGCCAAGCGCAATCATCAGACGAAGGAAGTTATCCTTGGTGGCAGGAAGATAGGTGTCGATATCGCGCATACCAGCACGGGCATCAGAGAGCTTGGTTACGCCGTCTACTAAAAAAGCAACTGATTCGCCGAACTCTTTGCGAATATCGTCTAAAGTAAGTGTGGTGTCTTCAACGGTGTCGTGCAAGACGCCGGCGATAATAGTGTCTTCATCCATACCCCAATCTTCGAGAATCTTTTTGACGGCTAGGGGGTGAATGATGTATGGCTCGCCGGTCTTGCGGAATTGGCCTTCGTGAGCCTTTTTTGCCACCTCGACTGCACGATCTATGCGATCAGAAGTTTTCGTAGTGCTCATAGGTTAATTATATCATCTATGCAAAAGACAACAAATGTTGGGTTATTTAGATAAAGCCTTGATGAGGTCTTGGAGGTCGGCGTCGGTCTTACAACGAAAAGTAAGGCTACGACCTGCGATACGCGCTACGGCGTTGTACTTGGCGCTGAGAGCATCTTCTTCTTTGCGATGAGTGTCGCGCTTGATAGCGGCGGCGCTGGACTTTTTCTTAGTGTCGGCAAAGTAGCGTTCGACCTTGCGAGCGGTCCAACCTTCTTTGATAATCTTGGGCAGGACTTTACGCATGGTTTTTTCGTCGGCAGAGACGAGCGGACGCATCACGCCTTCGGATAGTTTCTCTTTGACCATGATTTTCTTTACATCATCAGGGAGATTTAGCAAGCGCATGGTGTTTTGAATAGAAGCTTCGCTTTTGCCTACTCTGGCGGCAATATCTTCGGAAGATAAATTGAACTGAGTTTTGAGCTTAGCATAGGCAGTAGCAAGCTCGATAGCATTGAGGTCTTCGCGCTGAGCATTTTCTATAATGGAGAGTTCGAGACGATTTTGGGAATCTAGAGTGCGAACGATAGCTGGGATCTTGTCTAGACCGGCGATTTTACTAGCACGCCAACGACGTTCGCCGGCGACAATCTTATATTTGCCGTCTTCTTTGGTGACGACGATAGGCTGCAATACGCCATGCTCTTTGATAGAGGCAGCGAGAGCTTCGATAGCTTCTTTGTTGAATTCACGACGAGGTTGATCTTCGTCGCGGACAATATCAGTAATTTTAAGCTCGGTAAGCTGGCTTCCCTTTTTGTCTTCTGCTGCGGTGATGTCGAATTCTTCGTCAATAAGCTCTGTAGGGATGAGACTTTCAAACCCCCTACCTAAACCTTTGGCCATTATTTGATCCTTTCTTCTAATTCTTTGGTGAACTCTTTGTAAGCCTTAGCGCCTTTGCTAAACTTGTCGTACGCGCCAACTGGCACACCATGAGACGGGGCCTCGGCGACGCGAACGTTACGTGGAATAGTAGTCTTGAAGGTAAGATTTTTGAAGTACTTTTCGATCTCGGAAAAGACTTGGGCAGAGAGGCTGGTACGCTTGTCGTACATAGTAGCAACTACGCCGAGCAAGCGGAGGTTTGGATTGGCCTGTTTCATGACGAGTTTCATAGACTCTAGTAGTTGAGCGACTCCCTCTAGAGCGTAGAACTCGGTTTGAACCGGAAGGAGGAGATAATCCGAGGCAATCATACCATTAACAGTAAGAAGAGATAATGACGGTGGGAGATCAATAATGATAAAATCGTAATTTTCTGCCACGGTGCGGATGGCGTCGCGCAGGCGCACAAACTTGCGCTGCATGCCGGTAATTTCTACCTCAGCGTTGGCGAGCTCGGGCGTGGCGGGGGCAAGGTCGAAATTTTTATATTTGGTGGGACGAATGGCCTCGCTGAGTGCTGCGGCACCAAGGATGACTTCGGTCATGGTAGTACCGAGAGCTGCTTTGTCAGTCTTTTCAATACCGAGGCCGGAAGTAGCATTGCCTTGAGGGTCGAAATCTATGAGGAGGATTTTTTTCTTGTCTTTGGCGAGGTAGTAGGATAAATTGACAGCAGTAGTGGTTTTTCCCACACCACCTTTTTGGTTGGTCACACAGATTACCTTCGCACTCATAATGCTTATATTATAACATAAAAATAAGCCCCTGGGGGCTTATTTTAACCGATTTTAACAATCTGAATCTCGGTGTATTTCTGGCGGTGGCCAGTTTCTTTGTGGACGCGTTTTTTAGCTTTGTAGCGAATAACGCGAACTTTGTCGCCCTTGACCTCTGGCGTGACAACTTTTGCCGAAACTTTCACGCCTTTTACTGTCGGGGTGCCAACTGTGGTCTTATCACCGTCAATAAGAAGCAAAGCGTCAGTTTCGAGCTCTTTGGTGCCTTCCGGGAGGAGGTCCACCCGTAGGGTCTCTTTTTCCTCGACGAGATATTGTTTCCCGCCTACGAGGATAACTGCTTTCTTCATATTATTCCTTTTTTAGCTCATTTAATTATACCATATCATCTGACTTTTGGGAAGAGTCTTTTGAGGCATCCTTACCGGAAACGGCATTTTCGACAGTTTTTAAAGTCTTGTTAGCGCGGTAGAGGTAATAACCGCCGCCGCCGATACCGATGATAATGACCGTAGCCATAATAATTTCGACCGGGCCAGTGTTTGGTAACTCCTGGCAACCTTCCATTTCTGGGTTGGTGGCGCAAGTTTTCTCTGGAATGACACAATTACCATCGTCTACAGTAAGTTCTACTTCAGCGTTTTTATTACCATCATCAGTGCTGACCGTAACGGCATTTTTAAACATGTCGCCGCAGTTCACACTATCTTTGACGATGACATTATAAGTAACCTCGGCCCAACCGTTGCCGCCGGCGTAATTGCCGATATTCATGCCGTGCTCGGTGACAATATCGTCATTGACCGGCTTACCGTCGGGGAAATTATTATTGTAAAGAATAGCACTGCCGGCGACGTATTCTAGGCTATCTGGGAGAGTGTCGAGAATGACGACGTTTTCTTGGTCCATAGTACCGGTATTGTCGTAGCGAACCTTGAAAGTGATGACGTCACCAGCTTTGACTTTATAGTTGTCGCCAACAACAGATTTGGAGATATTAAAACCTGGCGCGTCAGCAAAAAGTTGATAAGTAACGTAGCCGGCGTATTCATTGCAACCCGGAAGAAGACCGGAGAACTTATTGTAACCAAGTAGAGCGCCATCACCAAAGAGATAGTCTGCGCCGATAGGCTGACCATTTAATGCGCCGCCGTTGTGAATGGTGGCAGTACCAGGAATATAACGAAGGTAGATGTCTTGGCTAGTAGTCATGTAGGCCCCGTCCCAAACCTCTAGCGGATTGGTGTCAGAAGCAAAGATTGTGCCGGTGACAGTAGCTTTTTCGCCGGCTTTTACGACGGCCGGGAAGCTAGATTTCATAGCAGCGCCATCGGCGATACCGATAGCGGTCTTGCCAACATCGTGAGCGTCTGCGTTGTTGTGGTAATAGATGTAAACTTCGTAAGTCTTCCCTGCTTCGAGCGATACTTCGTCGCCAAATTTCTCACCATCCTTTACCTCACGGACACGAACAAAGTTGCGTTCGTCGCCAAGCTGAGGGTTGTCGGTGATAGAGTTAAAGGTTGCATAAGGCGCGGGATCGGCCCAAGTAAACGTGGTGCGATCTGGGCCCCAAGGAGTATCAACAAGAGCATAGGTGTCGCTAGTCGTAACACCGATAAACCCTGCGCTGGCTAGGCCTAAGGTTAAGATTGATAAGCTGAGTTTTTTGAAACCTCTCTTCATATTAGAAATCTCCGTCTGCCACCCTTTGTTCCTCTTCGGAATTAGTGTTGTTATCGCCGCCAGTCTGGTTTTGTTCTTGGGCTTGGCGTTGTGATTCATTTCCGCTTTGTTCCCTGCTCTCGTCTCCTTTTGGCGCTGAATTGTTACCATTGGTGCTGCTGCCACCTTGGTTTTCGCCGCCAGATTTTCTATCTGGGTTCGATGGTTTTTTGTTACTGTCGGTGTTATTGCTACTAGAGCCTGGTTTTGTATTGGAATTACCTTGATTGCCTTTATTGGTATTGTCATTTTCTTCTTTTGATTTTTGGGAGTTGGGATCTACCGGAGGTGACTTAGTAACATCTTCACCAGCGTGAGGATCACCAGATTTGCCCCACTGGGTAGTGGTTTCCGTGGTAGTTTCAGGGGTTGGTTTAGTAGTAGTCTCTGGGTCAGGACTATCTTGATCAATTTTTGGGACGCCCTCCGGGAACTCGCCCTTACTATAATTCACCTGGCCGCCACACTTCAAATTAATATCTGCCGCAAGCACCCAGACGGTCTTGCCATCAGCAGTATTGGCCTTACGGAGTATATTTACTTGGGGGGCACCGTCGCGCTTGGTAGTGGAATAACCAATATGCATCTCTTCTGGCGTAGCTGTGCCGTCATTATTGTCATCGATAAAATATACGTAGCTGGTTTCCTCAAAATTGTTTTCTAGATAGTAATCAAATCTTGTACTATTTTCATCTTTTAAGACTTCTTCGAGTTCGGTCAAGATGTCTTTTTGTAGCTTGCCACCATTTTCATCGTTACTCATAGCGTCGTCGATCTGAGTCATATTCATGCCGTCAATACCAAGCTCTTGTTTTTCTTCTTCGTTGAGAATTTGATAGGCGTAGCTGGCTAAAGCTTCGGGGTTGCGCTCGGCTACATCCATTATGCCATCAATAGTGGCATCTCTGTCGCCGTAACGATCTACCAGACTATAGTCGTAGGCATTTTTGGAATCTTTATTTTCATAATCGAGATAATGTCTGTAGTCATAAGAGACTCCGTTGGCTTGCTCACCAGAAACAGCAGTCTGTTCGAAAGCTGTGGTTGGCTCTTGGTTATTGCTGGCGTTATGGGCACCACCGCAAGCTGCCAATGAGAGACCGATGGATGCCACCAACAAGCCTGCAACGACGATCTTGAAGCCGCGAGTGTTTTTGGCTTTGTTGATAGTTTCTCTGATTTTATCCTTGAGGCTGTTTTGGTTTTCGGTGGCCGTAAACTGTGATTCAGAATGAATTGGTTCATGCGCTTGGAGAACTTCATCAAGCACAGATTGTTGGACCTCTTCGGCTGAGAGTTCTTCCGGGGCGGTTTCTGAAGCTTGTACAGCTACTGGCGCTTCTGGGGATTCGGTGGCTGGCTGATTACCTGCAGCAGCCTCGGCCTTCGCGCCACGTTCTTGGTAAGTTGCCCTAGGCGTATCGTCGTGTTGCTCACCAACGACTGCAATTTCTTCGATCTGTTCTGCACTGATCTTGTCTGCAGGCTGATCGGGCGTGCTTGCAGGCATTTTTTCAAAACTAGCAAATTCGTTATTCATTTTGACCTCCTAGAAACTCTTTACCAAAGGCAGTCATGGTATCACTAATGATTTTTTGGAGATCTAAGCCGGCAGATGTAAAAAATTGCTGGAAAGCTTCTGGTGTTGCCGCGGGATCATCTAATAGCTGATTAATCTGATTGAGCTGTTCTTCAGAGAGGCTACCAAAAATTGCTAAACCTAACCTATCGTCGAGCTCTTTGATAGCGTTTTCTCTTAGTGTGTTTAGATCTTCCGGTGTATTTGCCGGCAGGGGTTTTTGCTTCATGAGTCCATCGATGAACTGGCCCAAAGCTTCCCGATCGATAAGATAGTTGTCCATAGCGATTATTTATTTAATAATATTGACCTTTCTGGCTTTAGTTTAACATAACCTTTTTTGGGGGTCAACTATTGTGTTATAATTTTTGGCCACACTAAAAACCGAACATCATGTTCGGTTTTTAGTGTAATTTATGGTTCCCTTGCGGTGCCTAAGGACTCTAAATAGCACCGTATAAATATTTTTAATTGTAAACTTATTAGTAATCTATCTTATAGGCAATTCCTTTCTTTTTAATTCTTATATTAGTACTTGTCTTACATTGGTTTTTCCTTCCTTTTGGAAAACTAGTGACTTTATATTTTATACAATGTTATTACGCTGCGAGTTTTTCGTTTTCACCAAATAATGCTACCCGACCAATTTTAATATTCCTCCTTTTTGCCTGTTCGGCGGTAGCGTTTTCCACGTTTTCTGGAGAGATATAGTTCATCTCATCTTCATATGGCGTATAGTCTATATCATCTTTCCAATCTGAGTCGACTACTTCGGTTGGTAATTTTAATCTTTCTGTCATTTTGTTTTCCTTTTTATTTTTTATTTTATTTGTTAGAATGTTTGTTTTGTTTTCTAACTTGTTTTTAGTCTAGCACACTTTACGAGATTTGTCAATAGTGTTTATGCTAAAAATATCACATTTTGTCAAATTAACAGGGGTAGTTTAGAAAAGATTTTTATCAGCTCGGACTTTTCAACTTGTTGTTTTCACAACATAATCCAAGAAAAAATCTCCTTAGTCGCTACGCTAGGGGAGATTTTTTCATTGTTAGGTTGTAAAAACAACGTTCAAAAATCTGGTCTAAATCTCATTATGCTGATAAAAATCTTTTCTAAACTATACCTTTTCGAGAGAAATGGTGATATTTTCACCGTTGATCTTTGTGATTTCGTCGTAGGCGTAATTGTCGTTTTGGGAAATATTTGTAGCGTTTACTTCCGATTTAATAAGATCTTCGTAGCCTTTTGGCGGCACGACGGAAAGCGAAAGCTTGATTTGGTCATCTACTTGGAGGCCGGCGTGCTTGCGAGCGGCCTGGATGGCACGAATAAGATCGCGAGCGAGGCCCTCTTTCTTTAATTCTTCGGTGAGAGTTTTGTCTAGCAATAGCTCTGAGCCATGAATAACTTTTTTAACGTTTACTTCTTCGGCAATGATTTGTTCGTAAAACTCCGGCAATTTATCCCCGTTATAAGTAAGGCTGGCCAGTGGCTGACGGATTTTAATTTGTTGTTCGGTCTCGGACTTTTGCATACGAAGGGCAAGAGCATCAGTGATAATTTGACGAGTGCGGGCCATTTTTGCTAGAACCTCGTCGTTTATCTCGCCGGCAGCCGGCCAATCCATTAGGTGGACTGAGCCAGTATCGCCAGTCATTTTCTGGTACAGTTCTTCGGCAAGAAATGGAGTAAATGGTGCTAAAATCTTAGCTAGATATACTAGTACGCCATACAGCGTAGTGTAGGCGGAGTTTTTATCGGCCGTATCATCATTTTTGCTAAAGCGGCGGCGTGAACGGCGGACAAACCAGTTGCTGAGGTCGTCGATAAATAGGAGGACGTTTTCGAGGGCCTTTGGAATGTTGTATTCCTCCATACCAGCAGTGATTTCGTTTCTTAACTGATAGATGCGAGAGATAATCCAGGTGTCTAGCGGAGATCTCACAATGCTTTTTGCTCGACTCGCTTCGTCGCGCCCATCGTTATGGGGCTCCTCGCTCAATTCGCTCCCGTTGTCGCGAACGGTCTCGCAAATAGCATTTGTGAGATCTTTCGAATCGACTTGATCTATTTCAGCATAAGTCGTGAAGAAGTCGTAAACATTCCAGATCATGGCGAGTTTGCGGTTAACGTCGGAGACGTCCTTATCTAGCAGCGCGAAATCTTCGCCCGAGAGCACTGGAGAGCTGAGCAGTAAGAAACGTAGAGCGTCGGCAGAGTACTGGTCCATTAGAATATTTGGGTCGGTGTAGTTGCCGAGAGATTTGCTCATCTTGCGGCCATCATTGCCAGCCAAGGTACCGGTAGTGATGACATTTTTATAAGCGTTTTTGGCACCTTTTTTAGCCTTGTCGCCGAAAGCGCCGATCTCGGCGAGGGCGGTATTAACCGCATGAACATAGTAGAACCAAGCACGAACCTGGCCAACATACTCAACGATAAAATCGGCTGGATAATTGGCTTCGAATTTTTTCTTGTTTTCAAATGGGTAGTGCATTTGGGCAAACGGCATTGAGCCAGACTCAAACCAACAATCGAGCACTTTTTCTATGCGAGTGAAGTGCTCGCCGTCGATATCAAACTCGATCTCGTCGACCCAAGGACGGTGATAATCTTCGAGCTCTTTGCCAGAAAGCTCTTTGAGCTCTTCGTAACTACCGACTACCTTAACAGTGCCCTTGTCGCCCTTCCAAACCGGCATAGCGGTGGCCCAGAAACGATCGCGGGAGAGATTCCAGTCTGGCGCTTGCTCGATATTTTTGGCAAAGCGGCCGTGTTTTAAGTGTGCTGGGAACCAATTAATGTTTTCGTTTTCTGACAACATGAGAGGTTTTTGACCTTCGATATCGAAAAACCAAGACGGGAAGGCGCGATACATGATGCGCTCTTTAGAGCGAGGATTGAACGGATACTCATGCTGAATATATTCGATTTTGTAGATAATTCCCTTCTCTTCCATGCATTTAGCAATAAATTTGTTGGCCGCCCAGATTTGGATGCCATGTTCATCGGTATCACGCACACCCAAAGTATAGAGTTTTTCGGCGTATTCGGGGAGATAATAGCCATTTTCGTCTAGAGTGTCTACGAACTCGACCTCGTCTTGGTGATCTAGATAGAGCGCGTAGTCATCTTCGCCGTAAGCTGGAGCAATATGGACAATGCCGGTGCCCTCTTCTTCGCCAACGAAATCAGCAGTATAGGCTTTGCAGGTGGTACCGTCGATGGCTTCGTATTCGAGACCAGCAAGCTCTTTGCCCTTGATAGTTTTTTCTGGCTTTAGCTCTGGGAAAAGAACTTTGGCACGTTTTACTGCTAGGACAAACTTTTCACCGTCTACGTCGTATACGCCGTAGTCGAGCTTAGAGCTGACGGCGAGCATACGGTTAGCCATTAAGGTCCAAGGGGTGGTGGTCCAAGCTAGGAAGTAGAAGTCTTGAGATTTGAATTTCACATACGCGCTGGGGTCGGTGACGGTTTGGTAGGCGTCGTTGTCCATCGTAACTTCGGCTTTGGAAACAGGGGTAGCGAACTTAGTATCGTACATCAAGACTTTGCGGCCTTCGTAGATTTTGCCGGCTTCGTAAAGCTTCTTAAAGGCCCACCAGACGGACTCCATAAAATCTTTGTTCATAGTTCGGTAGCAATTATCAAAATCCACCCAGCGGCCGACGCGGTCGATAGTGCCACGCCAAGTCTCGGAATTAGCCACCATAGACTCGCGAGCTTTGATGATATAATCTTCGAGACTCCATTTGGTGCCGATATCACGACGGTCAGTGATGCCAAGTTGTTTTTCGACAAAATTTTCAGCTGGAAGACCGTGGCAGTCCCAGCCCCAGCGACGTTCGACGTGATAACCGTTCATAGTCCAGTAGCGCGGGACAGCATCTTTGACTACAGAACTAAGAAGTGTACCATGATGCGGTAAGCCAGTGATAAACGGAGGGCCATCATAGAAGACATAAGATTTATCAATCGGGCGACTTTCGACAGATTTTTCAAAAGTCTTGTTTTTCTTCCACCAATCAGTGATGGCTTTTTCGTATTCTACGGCCTTGCGGCGTTCTCCAGCTCTATATTTCATGAAAATATTATACCATAAAAAACCACTCTGCGAGAGAGTGGTGCCTTAGCCAGAGTAGCGACTATTTTTTGTTGTGGATATCAAGCTGCTCGTACGGGACGTGGATCTTGTTGGCTTCCATGGTGGTATAGATAGTGCGGAGTGAGTCGCGGCGAGCCTGAAGTCGATCAGCGGGGTTGCAGGTGACGACTACTTGATAATTAAGTGAGGAGTCGCCAAACTCAGTGATTCCTTGGTAAGCAGCAGTAGCAACTCTTTCTTGTTTTTGAAGGTTTTTGACTATTTCTTCCACAACTGCTTCGGCTTTTTCGACCTTTAATTCATAAGGCATAGGGATAGGGATAAAAATGTAGCCTGGATCAACTTCAACTTTGTCAACGTTACGATTGGCGATGGAGACGACGTTCATAGTATTAACATCTCGGATCTTAGTGGTGAGCAGACTGACGGAAACTACCGGACCAAGATTGTCGCCAAATTTAATAACGTCGCCAATTTCGTAATAATTATCTGAAACGATAACGAAACCACGAATAATGTCCTTTAAAGAATCTTGCAAAGCAAAGCCGATCACGATACTGACAACACCAACACCAGCAAGCATAGAGGTGACATTGATGCCATAAATCTCGAGTACCATCAGAACTGTAAGAATACCAAGAATGCTAGCGACGATACTTTTGAGCATGCGTATAAGAGTTTTGTTCTTTTTGTTGCTCATGATTTTGGATCCCCTCTTTTCCCTGCCATTTAAAATCCTGGCAACAACATGATAAATCAAAAGACTAAATAAAATAACAATAGCGGACCAAAAGACGCGTTGGACCCAGACGTTTTCTATAAGATGTTCAATAAAATCCATATGCCTATTATATCATATAGTATAAAACTTCATTAATGAGCGGCAAGTCGCGGCCGCGCCACATAGCACGTACGTCGCCCATCTCGCCGAGAGCAAGGATGGTAGGGTATTCGACAATGTCGTACGTTTCGCAGAAATTAGTATCAGCGTCGGGGTTCATGACCTCTATCTTGCGGCCGGTTTGGCGATAGAAGTTTTCTAGCCAATCGGAAACTGCGCGAGAGTAATCTTGATTATCACGAAAAATACAAACCACCCGCATAAAATCTAACGCTTCCTTTTTTGTTCTTTTAAAATATTTTCGAAATCTTCGAGGGTCTTGAACTCGCGAAAAACAGAAGCAAAACGAACATAGGCAACTTCGTTCACTTCGGCGAGGACATCTAGCACAGCTTCGCCAATTTGTTTAGAGGTAATTTGATCGGTGCCATAAGCATACAAAATATCAGAGGCGCGATTGACGACATCTTCGATTTCTAGTTCGGAGTTGAAAAACTTGCCAACGCTACGTTTGACAGCGAGAAGTAATTTGTCGCGGTCGTAGATTTCTTTGTTGCCGCTACGCTTAGTAACGGTAAGAGGCGGCATTTCAATACGTTCGTAAGTAGTAAAACGATGACCATCGCTAGATTCGCGGCGACGGCGAATCATGGTGCCGTCCACCGTTTCGCGGCTTTCTAGAACTTTACTGTCTCCAATTCTGAACTTCCGCTGATCCATATCTGCACCTTTTCTATGTTATTTCTTTTTCTTGCCTTTGAGGCGCTCGCGCAAGGAAGGCGGGACATCCATTTCGTCGTCATCGGCGACTGGTTCTGGCTCGGGCTCGTTTTTGATAGAATCCCACATATTGGACTTGTTCTCAGCGGCAAAATCTTTGGGCTCGGAAGCTGGTTTTTCGTCTGCAAAGCTAGTAGTTTCTGGCTCTGGGATAGGCTCGTTGTAATAATCGGAGTCAAAGCCAGTAGCTACTACGGTAACGACGATCTCGTCTTCGAGCTCTGGACGGATAGAAGCACCAAAGATGATGTTAGCATCTGGAGAAACAGCACCGGTGATAACCTCAGCGGCCTCTTGGATCTCGCTCATAGACATATCATAACCACCTGCTACGGAGAAGAGCACGCCACGAGCACCTTCGATCTTGACCTCGATAAGTGGAGACTCGACAGCTTGCTGAGCAGCGATGACGGCGCGGTTTTCCCCGCTGGCGCGACCGATACCCATGAGGGCGGAGCCAGCGTTTTTCATGATAGCTTTAACATCAGCAAAGTCAAGGTTGATGAGCGAGTGCTCAGTGATGAGTTCGGAAATACCCTGAACGCCTTGACGAAGTACGTCGTCGGCGATTTTAAAAGTCTCTAGAAGAGGAGTGCGAGGATCGATAGTCTGAAGGAGCCTATCATTTGGGATGGTAATAAGAGCGTCTACCTGACGAGCAAGCTTGTCAATAGCAATATCGGCATTAGCGCGACGGCGAGCGCCTTCGAAAGTAAACGGCTTGGTAGCTACACCCACAGTGAGGATATCTTTTTTGCGGGCTTCTTCGGCAACGATTGGACCAGCGCCAGAACCAGTACCACCACCAGCACCAAGCGTAATAAATACCATGTCGGCACCGTCTAAGGCTTTGTCAATAGCTTCTCTACCCTCTTCGGCAGCTTCGCGGCCTTTTTCGGGATCGCCGCCAGCGCCAAGACCTTTACCAATGTGAACCTTGGTATCGGCAGGTGAGTGATGAAGAGCCTGCGCATCGGTATTAATAGCAACAAATTCTACGCCATTGAGGCCTACTTCTTTCATGCGCTCTACTGCGGAACCGCCGGCACCGCCGACTCCTACAACTTTAATACTGGCTTTGCTTTCCACCTCTGTCGGTTTGACCTCTGGCATAATTTATCCTCGCTTTAAATATAATACTAGTATATACCTATACTCTCTTTAAATCAAGGGTGAATTAAAATTTTGAGAAGAGTTTAGTGAGAAAATTGCCGTTTTTGGCGGTTTTTTGGCCTTTTTTGGCCTTTTTGGTCTTGACTGGGGTGTATTGGCCCTCTATGGCGGCGAGTATTGCTAGGCCTACTGCAGTGGCAAATTCGGGCTTTTCAATAGCATCGGCGACACCGCCCAGCCCTGTGGGGACACCGATTTTGACGGCAGCTTCGAGGGATTTTTTAGCAAATAAATCAATATCGCGCATTTTGGCGCCACCACCTACGAGCACAATTCCCTCTGGGAGGCGTTGATCGTATTTGGCGGCTTTGAGTTTTTTGCGAATTTCACCAAAAATCTCTTCAAGACGAGCCTTGACGACGAGTTCTACCTCTTTGCGGTCGAAAGCGCGCTCATCTTTACCTTCGCGACCAATCTTGATAACAGGAGATTTTTCGTGATCGAAATCACCGGTAATGAAACGCTGCTTGATTTCCTCGGCGAGAGTAGGGTCGATAGCGAGGACAATAGCGAGGTCGTTGGTGATATTATTGGACCCAGCAGGAACGACGCCGACATATTGCAAGTCACCTTCTTCGTAGACGGCAACAGAGGTAGTAGTGGCACCCATATCAATAACAGCAACACCGTTTTCTCTCTGGCGGTCAGTAAGGACGGCCTTGGCGGCGGCTACCACGCTAGGAACTAGCCTGTCGGCATGGACATCAGCGGCGGCTGTAGCTTTTTTCAAGTTATCACAATTAGGGGTGAGGGCTGACACTACGCAGGCGCGCAGCTCGAGACGAGCGCCAGACATACCAAGAGGATCCTTGATCCCCCCCTGCCCGTCCAGGGCGTACTCTAGCGGTACGACATCTAATACATCACGATTAGCCGGGATACGACCAGAGACGGCAACATCCTCGACACGATCTAAGTCTTCGACGTTAATTTCGTGCTCGACAGTACCGACGGCAATCATGCCTTCGGTGCGGGTAGATAGAATACTGGAGCCATTGATGGAAACGTAGGCATTACGGACATCGTAGCCACCCATGCGTTCGGCTTCGCCAAGCATCTTGTCGATAGCGCCGGCAGGGCCAGCGAGATTGGCTGGAACGCCTTTTCGCATTCCGGCAGATTTGCCTTCATTGTAGCCGACTACAGCGAGATGGTTGTCTTTGTCAACAGAAACGATTACAGCGCGGACATTTTCGGTGCCTACATCCAAGCCTGTAACGAAACGTTTATCGTTATCCATAAGCTTATTGTAACATACTAATCAGGCAAAGTTAAGACTTCATAGCCATCGTTAGTGACCAGAACAGTGTGTTCGCAGTGACAGCCGATCGAGCCGTCTTTCATGCGGACGGTCCAGTTGCTATCTGCATCTACATAATTAGCAGGCTTACCGAGACAAGACATTGGTTCGATACAGATAGTGTCGCCTTCGACCAGCTTATAGCCATGTCCTCTTTTGCCATAATTGGGAACTTCGGGAGCTTCGTGCATAGTTTTGCCGATGCCATGACCAATATAATTTTCAATCACACCGAGATGACCTTTCCTTAGAACCTTTTCTACAGCGTGGCCGATATCGCCAATGTGAGCGCCAGGTTTTACTTGCTCAATTCCCTCCCACATGGAAGATTCGGTAATCTGGATCATTTTTTTTACGGCAGGGCTAGCTTTGTCACCGACAATCATAGTAAAAGCAGAGTCGGTGAAATAGCCTTTGTAATAAATATCGAGATCGAAAGAGACTTTGTCGCCCTCTTCGAGTGGCTCGTCGGTAGGGGCGCCGTGGACCAAGGCGTCGTTCACAGAAATGCAAATAGCACCTGGAAATTCTTCTTCGAGCATATCGTAAGCCACACCAGCGCCGCGCCTGACGATTTCTTGGCGAACCCAGGCGTCGATTTCTTTGCCAGTCATACCTGGCTGGACGTAGCTTTTAAGATCTCTTAAGAGATTACCCAAGATCTTACCGCCTTCGCGCATGGCGGCGATTTTTTCTTGCAGAGCCCTAGCGTCAGCAGTATCTTTATTCACCATAACTATGCTCGATTTCTCCACCGTTAACGTCGCTTTCTTGCTCGGTAGCGTTGGGGTTAAACCCTTTGACAACTTTGGCTAGCCGAGCGGTGACTTCTTCGATTGAACCAACACCATTGACGCGCTCAACTGGAATATTTTTGCTGTCCAACAGAGGTAAAATTGAACAAATATTTTGTTCAAAGATCTCAAAGCGGCGATTGATAGATTCTTTTTCTTTGTCGTCGTCGCGACCGCGAAGGGCGAGACGCTCATATAATTCTTCTTTCGGAACTTCTAGGATAATAGCACCGTCGAGCTTGTCGGCCATGTTGGCGAGTAGCCACTCAGCCTGAGCGACGTCACGCGGAAAACCGTCTAGAATAACATCAAAGCCTTCGGCTTCGGCCTTTTCGATTTGCTTGCCCATGATTTTGATAACGTCCTCGTCTGGGATAAGGTTGCCGCGATCAATAATATCCTCATAGCCGCCAGTTTGACGAATCGCTTCGCCGACCGACATCCAACGCCAACCAAAAAGCTCGGACAGAGCTTTTCCCTGCGTACCTTTGCCTGAGCCTGCTAAACCAAATAGTATAATCATATTTCTCCTTTTAATAAATTATATCAAAAAATCTCCCCGAGGGGAGATTTTATTATTTAAGTCCTAGCTTGATGCGCTCGGTCTTTTCGGCCTTGCGAGCTTCACGGATGATAGCCTTAAGGCGGCGCTCGCGCTTAGAAATAGGTTTACTAAAGCGCATTTGCGACTTCTTGAGGGGCATCATACCACTTTGGAGAACTTTGCGGTTGAAACGACGAATGATGTTTTCGTTTGCTTCACCCTGATCTTTTCTAGTAACTTTAATAGCCATATCGAGGAGTATTATATCACAGGTTTAGAGATAAGGCAAGAGAGAAGAAACGTGACTAGCTAAATTTTGTTTAAGACTATGAAGCTTTCTACGTGGGGGCTATTTTTTTATTTTTTTGTCATAATTTTTGATCTTTTGAATTAAGACTAGGATATAGAAAGTCATGGATACAATTGATAATATCAGTAACACAATCTTTAGAGTCTTCCATGAATTATTATTTTCTTCCATGACGCCTAGAGGATCGATTGCTTCTGGTGCTTGGTTATTATTTGGTTGTATCACCCACGGGTCCACCGCAGTGCCGGTGCCGGAAGAAATGATAGTTCCAGAGGTAAGTGAAATGGCCGGGCGTACTCCGTATCGACCTACTAAATATGAACTAGAACCTCCACAAGATACGAAGCCATGGGAGGTTAATATGCTACTACTAGTTAGGCCATAGTCGTCGCGTTTGCCAGGCGAAAGTAACCAGAAATTGTTGCCGGAACGCAAGTATGAGCTATAGCTATAGTTAGATGAATATGTAGAGGTTGTGGTTCGTCCTTCGGATCCACCACTACCAGCTAAAGCTGCTTCATCAGCCGTGATGAGAGCCACCGGCTCTTCTAATTGCCCGTTACCATTATTTAGGTTGGTGCCACCATCTGTCTTATCAGTATATAGATCGACTGCGCCACGTGGGCAGTTTAAAGAGGGTGCCTTAACGGTAACGGTAACGGGAAGATCATTTCTAATAAAAGCTCCGAAATAATATGCAGCTGGTCTCATACTGCCAGTAGGGCCCGGAACTATAACATCGGAATCTATTAGTGGAGTAGTCGAAGACCGATTACTATATAAAGTACGGTCATTACAATATCCAGCGTTTGGCTCTAGTA
>JAFWJH010000006.1 GCA_017511645.1 Candidatus Saccharimonadota bacterium | reverse complement strand
TGGGATATTCATTCGACTCCTACAGCGTCCGAACCTTCGGTTCTCATCCTGCCAAATTAATCAGAATCAAAATAAGACTCCCTTGGAGTCTTCTTCTGATTCTGGCTAGGCTGGCAGGATTCGAACCTGCGACTGATGGGACGAAAACCCATTGCCTTACCACTTGGCGACAGCCTAATCTCCCCTAATTTTATACTTTTTCTCCTAAATCGTCAACCCCAGGCAGCTAAAATCAGACCGTAGCAGACTAAGATAATATTATATTTCCACCACCACGGCCGTCCGGTCATCCTTCTTCGTGGCTCTCCGAATCAATGCTGCCGCCGCTTCATCCGGCGTATTAGCGCTTTGCACAAGATGTGCAAACTCGTCATTTGGGATAAAATCTTGTTCATAATCACCGGTAATTCCATCAGAGCAAAACACCAGCTTATCGCCATCCTGCAAAGGCACTTCACCAAACTGCTTTGCTTTGCCCCACTCCACACCAATAGCATTGTAAATTTGGTGTCCTTCGCCTTCGTCCTTGGTGATCTGGATTGCCGACTCCCCCCCCCTCACCAAATAAATCCGCGAATCTCCTATCGACGCATATACCAAAGTTTTGTGGCCACCATCATCTCTGATTTTGCCAATTACTGCCGTAGATATACCGGCTTCGGGATCGTTTATGATAGTCTCATTGGCTTTCTCCAAGATCTCTGCTAGATCATCTCGGGTTCTTGGCGTCTTTTCCTCCACCATTGCATCCGTCACTTTTACTGCCAACTGCGAAGCCCGCGCTGGATCTTTGCCTCCACCTCCTGCACCGTCAAATACCGCAAATACTCCCGTATTGGAGTTGCAATATGCGCCGTCTTCATTTTGCCGACCTCTTTCGCCGGTTAATGCACCTTTATTAAGCGTTCTCGCCCCAACACCCTTCACTAGCGGTTCTCTATTAAATATCTCAAAAAACCTCCGCCCTACTTCTCGGTTTTCTCTCAATTCGGCCTCACTCTTTTGCGGCACATCTAGCTCTGCTGCCTCTCTATGGAGATCTTTCATCGCCTTAAAATATTCATACTTTTTGCCGTATACATTATTCTGAAAACTATCCATTGCTGCATAATATTCTTGCAATTTTTGGCTATCGTTATGGCCGTCATTCAACTTATTATAGAGGAAATCCTCTGCTACTTTCTCAAAATCCATTGGCGTCGGGTATCTCATCAAGAACTCCTTCACTGTATCGCCAGACGTCTGATCCCATCTATCCCAAGCTTCCGCACCGCCAGTCATATAGGTTAAAATTCTTCGCTGATGTTTATCGCCGCTCATGTCATCAAAAACGCCATCGTAACCTTTGCGGTGTGGGTACTCAGCCCCGTTAACGATAGTATGTTCTGGCCCGGCGATATTTTTTAGCAGCCTAGCTTCTTTTTCAGAAAAATCCACTCCATTTGCCATCATTTCTAATACGCCTGTTTTGGCCTCTGGCTGGATAGTCGCTTCACTATAATTTGGTGTATTAGATTTAAAAATATAGTTTTCATCCCCACCAGACAAATAAAAACCTATCAATTTTCGTTTTTGTCTCTCGAGATTCGACTTTTCAATATTTTGTTCGCTATTTGGAGTAAATTTTTCACTATTCATAACCATTTTCATTATACCACTATTTTTCAATATTATACCCCTTGTGCTTTTCTTAAAAATGTGATATAATGGACACATGGCTACAAAAAAGCGCAAAAAAACATCAAACACCAAACGTCGTACCACAAAAGAGGTCAAGCCCGAGCACGAGCTTCCGGGTGGTTTTTGGCGTCAAATTATCGCGGTCCTCATGATCGCTCTCGCGCTTTTCTTTGTCATCACTTGGTTTGGCCATGGCGGCACAGTACTTAACAAGGTCCACGGCTTCTTCCTAAACATCATCGGCTTCGCCGCCTACTTTGTCCCGGCTCTATTAGTCTATCTAGCTGTCAAAATCTTTCGCAGCGAAAACAACCGCGTCGCCGTCCCCGTCTACATTGCTAGTCTCCTTATGATTTTTTGGATCTCCGGCGTCGCCGCTATTTGGCAAAACGGCGGCTTGCTTGGCAGCTGGCTCAACTCTCTCGCTACCAACGTTCTCGATCAGGGAGTCGTTATCTTCATCTACATTCTGCTAATCTTCGTCACCACCGCTTTCATTCTCCAGCTTTCGCCTATCACTTTTTTCAAGGGCACCAAAAATCTCGTCAAGCCGGGTAAAAAATTAGAACAAGACACCGGCACCAGCAAAAAGAAAAAGCTCGGTCAGCTCGAAATCAAAGTCAACTCTGGCCTCGGCCCCGCGTCTGACACAGCCAAAGAGCCAGCTTCGAAATTACTCCACAAATCTGCCATCAAAAAGCCAGAGCCTACCCCCGAGCCCGCCAAAGAAGAAAAGGCCCTCGTGGCCATCTCCGACCCCGATTGGAAAATGCCTTCTACCGACCTTCTAGAAAAAAAGCAATCTCCCGCCGACGCCGGCAACATCCAGCAGAATGCCTATATTATCAAGTCCACCCTCGCCGAGTTTGGTATCGAGGTCGAAATGGAGGGCGCCAATGTCGGCCCTCGCGTCACGCAGTATACTATGCGCCCGCCAGCTGGAGTTAATCTCTCCAAGATTCTCGCCCGCGATAAAGAGCTCGCTCTAAACCTCGCCGTCGACAAGATTCGTATCGAGGCCCCAATTCCGGGCACCCGCTCCGTTGGTGTCGAGATCCCTAACGCCCGCTCGGCCGACGTTCGCATGCGCAGCGTGCTCGAGAGCCCCGAATGGAAAAAATCTTCCGACCCTCTTACCTTTGCAGTAGGAAAGGACATCTCTGGTCGTGCCGTCGTGGCCAACCTCGCCAAGATGCCGCACCTTCTCATTGCTGGTACCACTGGCTCGGGTAAGTCCGTCATGACTAACACATTAATCAGCTCCTTACTTTATCGCAACGCCCCGTCCGACATGAAGCTCATCATCGTAGACCCTAAGCAGGTCGAAATGGCTCAGTATAACGATATCCCACACCTCCTCACTCCAGTCATCACTTCTACCGAAAAAGCCCTCTCTGCTATGAAATGGGCCGTCGGCGAGATGGAAAAGCGCTACACTCTCATGGCAGAAGAGAAAGTCAAGAACATCGCTGATTATAATGCCAAAATGGCCAAGTCTACCGACCCCGAGAAAAACGGCAAAATGCCATATATCGTCATTATTATCGACGAAATGGCCGACCTTATGATGATGGCAGGCAAAGACCTCGAGATGCTTATCGTCCGTATCGCCCAAAAAGGTCGTGCTGCCGGTATTCATCTAGTGCTTGCTACCCAGCGTCCAGAGGTCAAGGTTATCACCGGCCTTATCAAGGCTAACATCCCAGGCCGCATTGCTTTTGCTGTGGGATCGCAAATGGACTCGCGTATTATGCTAGACCAAGGTGGCGCCGAGAAACTTCTCGGCAAGGGTGACATGCTTCTGCCCACCACCGAGATGATGGGTAAGCCTCGTCGTATCCAGGGCGCTTGGGCTTCTGATGAGGATATTTCTAAGGTTACCGACTTCCTTCGCGCGCAGCGT
Organism: Candidatus Saccharimonadota bacterium; assembly: GCA_017511645.1. Lineage (GTDB taxonomy): Bacteria > Patescibacteriota > Saccharimonadia > Saccharimonadales > Saccharimonadaceae > Nanosyncoccus. The sequence continues at coordinate 39,482 of JAFWJH010000006.1, read as the reverse complement.
CCACCAGATTACAACAAAGAAGTTATCGCTCAGACTGTCCAGATTAAGGGCATGGGCCCAGCCGCTGGCGGTAGCATCGGCGAGCTTGGCCGTCGCTACGACCCGAATGACCCTATCGTGCGCAAGGCTGTCGAGATTTCGCTTAGCAAAGGCAAGTTTTCTACCGCTATGTTGCAGACTTATCTTGGCAAAGGCCATGGCTTTGTCTCGGGCCTCGCGATTTGGTTTGAAGAAATCGGCGTCATTGGTCCCCAAAACGGCAACAAGCCCCGCGACCTCCTCATCTCGTCGATAGAAGAATTTGATCAGTTAGCGAATGTATGATATAATTACAACGTAATATTAGCTCAGCAAACAAGTCAATCTGTGTTTGCTTTAACCAAAGGAGTTTTATGAAAGACTACGAACTCTCGGTCTTGTTTCATCCTGATTTAGAGATGAACCTAGACCCCGCCCTCGATAAGGTGAAAAAAATTATCGAAACCGCTGGCGGCAAAATCGACAAAGAGGAAAACGAAGGCAAAAAACGCCTCGCTTACTCTATTAACGGTCAAGATTTTGCCATCTATTACTACTTCAACGTCGCATTGCCGGCCGAAGCCCCAGCCAAGATTTCTAGTGTACTCAATATCACCGACGAAGTCTTGCGTTATTTGCTCGTCCGCGTAGACGAACGCAAAGCCAAAATCGAGGCTAGCCGTAAAGACGACACCGAAGCGGCAGCAACCGAAGAAAACGAAGAAAAAGGAGAATAATTTATTATGCGCGGTTTTTCTAAAGCAATCATCACTGGTAATCTTACACGCGACCCAGAGCTTCGCAACACGCCCAACGGCGCTAGTGTTTGTAGCTTCTCGGTAGCAGTCAATCGCACTTACCGTGATGCGAGCGGGGAACAAAAGGAAGATGTTTCCTTTATCGATTGTTCCGCCTGGGGCAAACTCGGCGAAATGATCGCTCAATATGCCAAAAAAGGCACTGGCGTGCTAGTATCTGGTCGCCTCGACCAACGTAGCTGGGAAGACAAAGCCACCGGCACCAAGCGTTCTCGTGTCGAAATCGTGGTAGAAGATTTCAACTTTACCGGTGCAGCTCGCGACAACAGCGGTAGCCCTAGTAGCTTCGGTGCTGCGAGCGCAGCCGACGACGCTGCCAGCGACATGCCAGACGATATCCCTGACGGCGAAATCGACCTCAGCGATGTCCCATTCTAATAACTTAAAAGCGAAGGAGATTTTATGAGAAGGATAAAAAACGATCCGAATTTGTATTTCGATTATCGCGATGTCAAAACTCTGCAGCGTTATATCGATACCTACGGCCGAATTGAGCCAGTTTCCAAGACCGGCCTTTCTGCCAAGCAACAACGCCAACTCGCGACTGCCGTTAAGCGTGCTCGCCACTTGGCTCTCTTGCCATTCGTTTCTAACTAATAAGGAGATAAAATGTACGGACCAACAGATCTAAAGAAAAACACTTTGATTACTTTAGACGGCCAACCGTATAAAGTAGTCGAATATTCCCAAAAAGTGATGGGCCGCGGTGGTTCTATCGTCAACGTCAAGGTTAAAAACCTCATCACCGGCGCGCTTCTCCCTAAGACCTTCAAAGGTCAAGAAAAAATCGAGCCGGCCGAAGTTACCACCCGCAAAGTACAGTATCTCTACAAGGACGACGAAAAGTTTTATTTCATGGATCCAGAGAGCTTTGAGCAATACGAGCTCAGTGCCGACATGGTTGGCGACATGCAAGATTTTATGCGTGATGGCGACGAAATGGAGATCCAGTTTTACAACGGCACTCCAATTAACCTCGTCTTGCCTAAGAATATCTGGCTTACGGTTACTTATACCGAGAATGTCGTCAAGGGCGACACTACTAGCTCGGTCATGAAAGACGCGACTCTAGAGACCGGTGTAGCAATCAAAGTTCCAGCCTTCATCAAAGAGGGCGATATAGTATCGGTAGATACGGAGACATACGCATATCGTGAACGCAAAAAATAGAGGATACTACAAAATTGAAGGTGCTGTACGCGCCTTCAATTTTGATTTCAAAAACAAGGTTGTGTTAGATATTGGCTCTTCTACGGGCGGTTTTACCGAGATTGCGCTTGAACATGGCGCAAAAAAAGTCATTGCGGTAGAGAAGGGAACCAACCAAATGAAATCTCCGCTTCGCTATGATCCTAGAATAGAGCTGCACGAAAAAACTGATATTTTTAATGTAGAAACAAATATATTGTCTTCTGAGGGGAATCCGCAGTCGCTACGAGGACTCAGCGACGAGCCCCGTGAAGACGGGAGCAAGGAGCGCCCCGAAGAAGATAATATACTTGTTTCTATTGAAACTCCAGACATTATCGTTGCAGATGTATCATTTATATCTTTGACTAAGATTTTAAGGCATGCCAAAGATCATTTGTCATACAAAAATACAGATTTTCTTGTCATGTTGAAGCCTCAATTTGAAGCTCGTCCAGATCAATTGAATAAAGGTGTGGTCAAAAATGAAAAAATTCGTCGTGAAATTATCAAAAATTTTGAATCTTGGTTGAAAGAAAACAACTTCGTTATTGTTAAAAAACGTGACAATGATCTCGCTGGCAAGAATGGTAATCTGGAGCGTTTTTACTGCTTGACACTAGATTAACATAAGCATATAATAATGGATATGAACTTATTGCATGGCGTGGGCGACTTTTTCTCCCTAGATATTGGGACAAATTCGATGCGAATTGTACAACTTTCTGGTAGTAGCCAACATGGCTGGGCTCTCCAGAGGTATGCTTACGTGCCGATCAACCAGCAGCTCACTCAGGACTCATCAGATTTGGGCAAAAAACGTCTCGGCGAGGCGATTCTTGGCGCTGTTAACCAAGCTGGCATCAAGACCAAAAACATCGCCCTCGGCCTTCCTGCTAGTAAAACTTTTACCGCTATTGTCGAAACTGAAACTTTACCCGAAAAAGAACTCGCTAAATCTTTTAAATATGAGCTTGATAAATATGTTCCAATGGCTCTAAGCGATGCCAAGGCTGACTATACTATTATTGGCCCTAGTCCCAACGATCCTGCCAAGACCGAAGTATTAGTCTCTTCCGTTGCCAAAGATTATGCCGAGTCCACCATGGAAATGATCGAAAAAACTGGCCTTAACATTATCGCGATGGAACCCGAGCCTCTAGCTATGGCACGCGCTCTTACTACGCCCGGCGCGATTGATGCCACTATGATAGTAGATTTTGGCGAAGAGTCTACCGACCTTGTCGTTATGTATAAAGACCAGCCTCGCTTGGTGCGATCTATCCCGGGTGGCGTAGATGTATTAATTCGTGCCATTGCCAATGGCCTCAATGTCCGTCCAGATCAAGCGCGCCAGTTTATTCTCAAGTTTGGCCTTGATGAACAGCAGGTTGAAGGCCAAGTCTTCAAGATTTTGAACACCCATCTTGATAGCTATGCTAGCGAGTTAGCTAAATCTGTACGTTTCTTCCAGACCAAATATATCAACGGCAAAGTTGGCGGTATTGTGCTTTCCAGCTACGCCAGCATGATCCCGCTTTTCCCAGAATATATCGAAGCCAAGACTGGTGTACCCACTATGAAGGGTAACCCATGGCAACTTGTACGTACCACTGCCGATCAACAGCGTGCGTTAATGAATGTTTCCAGCGAGTTCGCTGTAGCAATTGGGTTGTCAGAAAGGAGTAACGACTAATGGCGCGTGAAATCAACCTAGTCCCCGATATCAAGGGCGAAATGATCAAAGCTTTGAAATTACGTAATTTTATCTTCTTTCTCTGTATCGTAGTGGCAGCCGCCAGTATCGGCATTACGGCAATTTTTGGCCTCATTATGGGCGGTCAACAATTAGCGCTGGATAATAAAAAGACCACCCTAGATAGCCTCTCTACTAAGCTCAATTCTTATAGCGACTTAAGCGAGTTTCTCACCATCAAAGATCAGCTCGGCGATATTTCCGCTATCACTGGCAACAAAAAGGTCCTTTCGCGCACCTTTAACATTTTGTCCGCCATCATACCTACTGGCGCTGACACTATTACTATTTCCGAGCTTAGCGTCAACTTGTCTGCCGATCAGCCAACTTTCTCTTTTGACGCACAAGCCAATGCCGGTAAAGAGCCCTTCATCGATTACAACGTCCTCGATTCTTTCAAGAAAAGTATGAAATACATGCGTTACGATTATGGTAATTATGTCGATAAAAACGGCGCAGTCATCCCATCCTACTGCATCATTGAGTCTGGCCAAGATGGCGCCACTTTTAACGATGCCGCAAAAGGTCTTTATGCTCTCTGGACTATCAACGCCGAAGGTTGTAATCCGTCTTCAGATACCAAAGCTAGCGCCTACACCACCGAAGATTATGAGGGCCAGCAAGTCGTGCGCATTTGGCGCACTCCGCAATACGATGATTGGTACAAAGAAAAACAAGTCGAAGGCCAGCCATACATGAGTCTTGATGGCCAGATTTCTGGCGTTGAGCATTTCGAAAGTGCCTGCACCACCTACGCTGGCAATGCCACTAAAGATGCTTCTAAGCCAGAGTGGATCTCGCACAACGATTCTTGTACCCTTGTGCCAGGTGGCGATGACGGCATTAAAATCTCCGATTCGTCCAATGGACGTGGCGTTGGCGATGAATTGGTTCTACGCTTCTCGGCAGTAATTTCCTTAGCTCCAGAAGTTTATAGTTTCACCAATTCTCATATGTTGGCCATTGCGCCAACTGGCCGTCACAACGTCACCGATTCTTACGTCCAAATCCAGGCTATGTTTGGCGAACGCGCTAGAGATTGTGCCGATGGCGATACTGCATGTAGCACTAATACCAATAATGTGAACGGAGGAAACTAACATGGCTAAAGAAGTCGCGATCAGTAAAAGAGTCAAGATCTCAGAAGCCCAGCAATACATGCTGTTAGCGGTACTTGGCGCATCGGTAGTACTTGGTGCTGCGATCTCGCTCATGGTGCACTTTGTTCAGCAGATTTCCTTCAATGCCAGAGTTATCTCTGCCGAAGAGGAATCTATCGTTTCGTACTCAAATATCATCAAATCTACCGGCATCTGCAAGAGCCCCAAAGGCGATGTCTACACGGACCAAGAGCTCAAAGATTGTGATCCAGATAGCATCGAAACTTCTCAGATACCAGGCACCCTTCGCGCTAATATTCTCGAAAATCTTGCCGCCAACGAAGCCTTGAACTCCGTACCAAAAGAGGCCAATTCCTCTTGTATCAATCCAAACTCTGGCAAAAACTATACTTTCAAAGAACTCAACAATATTTACAAAGAAGCCACCGGCGCTGCCGAACTTACCGCCGCTAGCCAGCTGATCAAGAGCTGCTCGGCACTCCGTATTATTCCAGATGCTCTCCCAGCCTTTAAAAACGAAGAAGCTCTTCTCGCTAGTCTGAACAAATTATTTATTGACGCTGGTTGGCAGCCAGAATCTCTTAGTCCTAGCGGAACAACTTCTGCTTCTACGCTTGGCACTGGCCTCAACGCTATTTCGGTTAGGTTAGCTGTTGAAGCGGACACTGGCACTACTATGCGTGTATTAAACAACGTCGAACGTTCTATTCGTGAATTTGACATCGAGCGCGCCACCATTGAATGGGGCAGCAACAATACCTTGTCGCTTAGCGCTCAGGCCACAGCCTATTATGTCGATCCGGCTACCATCACCGAAACTACCGAAACTATCAAAGCGGAGGGTAAATAAATGAAAGTCAAAACCGATCTCTTTACTTCTATCATTGCCGCTATCGCCGGCGTGCTGATTGCTTTTTTCGTGACAAACCTGTTTATTGGCCCGATCGAAGATGTCACTTATAAAAAAGTCAGCTCTAGTGTAAATGCTAGCATTGCCGACCCTGACCCCGAGGTTTTTAATTATAAAGCTCTGAACCCTACCGTCGAGGTTTATGTGGGCGAATGTGTCGAATATAATCAATACGGCGAATGTGTAGAAGTCAGCACCAACGTCGAAGATGAAGTCGTCGAAGAAGTTGAAGTGGAAGAAAATGTTGAAGAAGAGACAGAAAATAACCAAGCCGACCAGTCCACAGAAACTCCAGAACAGGAGAATGAATAATGGCACTTCTCACCAAAGAAGCTGAAGCCAAGATTATTGATTTACTTCTTAACGAAGGTTTGGCTGATCCCAATCTCGTCCAAGCTGTCAGGGAAGAAGCCGAGCGCGAAGGTAAACCCGTTCTAGCTGAGCTGACGCAACGCAAAATCATTAGTGACGACATGGTCGCCCATGCCACTGCGCTGATCATCGGCGTACCTTATGTTGAGCTCAAAAATATTGATATTGATCAGGATATTTTATCCAAGATCCCGCAAGAAGCTTCTACTCGCGTGATGGCGGTGCCGCTCGGCGAAAAAGATGGTATGCTCAATGTCGCTATGGTCGACGTTACTAATGTCCAAGCTACTGACTATCTTTCTAATCTAATTAATCAACCTATCCGAGTTTGGATGTCATCTGAGCGTGGTGTACGCGAAGCCCTCGAACAATATCATGGCGATTTCTCTGGCGTCAAAGAAGCTGTCCGCGAGACCGACGAAGAAGCCGCTACCGAACAAAGTAACGTCAAGACTATCGTCCAAGATTCGCCAATCTCTAAAGCCCTTACCACTATCTTGAGTTACGCCGCCAAGACCAAAGCTTCCGACATTCACATCGAGCCTCTCGAAAATTCGCTCATCATTCGTTGTCGTATCGATGGCGTCCTTCGCAAGATCATGGAGCTTCCCAAGACCGTTGCCCCAGCCTTGGTTTCTCGTATCAAGATTCTTTCTAATCTCAAGATCGACGAGCACCGCATCCCGCAAGACGGCCAGTTCACCGTATTGGTCGACGACCAAGAGATCGATCTCCGTATCGCCATTTCGCCCGTCACCTGGGGCGAACAAGTCGTGATTCGTCTTCTCGACAAGAAAGGCGTTTCTATGGAAATCGAAAAAATGGGTATGAGTGGCCATGCTCTCCGTGATGTCCTTGAAGGCATCAAAAAACCTAACGGCATGATTCTAACTTCTGGGCCTACCGGATCCGGTAAGTCCACTACTCTCTATGCTCTTATCCAAAAAATCAAATCCGAAGCCATCAATATTGTTACCTTAGAGGATCCAGTAGAATACAAAATGGACGGTATTAACCAGATTCAAGTTAATGTTGACGCCGGCCTCACCTTTGCTTCGGGTTTGCGTTCTATCCTCCGCCAAGACCCTGACGTTGTAATGGTGGGCGAGATCCGTGATGCCGAGACGGCCTCCCTGGCAGTGCAGGCCGCCCTTACTGGTCACTTAGTGTTTTCGACACTTCACACCAATTCTGCTGCTGGTATTTTGCCACGTCTTCTCGATATGGGCATCGAGCCATTTTTACTCGCTTCTACACTTAATGTAGTGATTGGTCAGCGCTTAGTGCGCCGTGTCACCGAAAAACGCGAAATGTATAAATCTTCCGAAATCGAGACCGAAGGCATTAATAGTATTGTCGGTGACCTTTTGCCCGAAGACAAGGAATCTGTCGCCAAAGTTAGTGAAGACCTCGGCTACCCAGGTTTACCGGTCAGAAACGACGATTTCTACATGCTAGCAAAAGGTATGGACACCAAAGAGACTCCTGGGGGCTATTCTGGTCGTGCCGGCCTCTACGAAACTATTACTGTCGACGAAGATATTCAAAAATTAATTATTTCCCATGCTACCGCCAATGAAATCATGCGGCTAGCGAAGTCGAAGGGAACCGTTACCATGCGTCAAGACGGCGTCTTGAAAGCATTGTCGGGTATTACAACTATGGAGGAAGTCAATCGCGTCGCGAGTGATTTGTCGTAACGCTTGTGCTATAATAATATTATGCAAAACAGTGGGCAAAATACAGTAAGTACAGTCAAAATTGAAACTTTACTCGAAGAATGCGTTCGGCGCAATGCTTCAGATCTTCATCTGCAATATGGTTTGCCGCCGATTTTACGTGTAGACGGCATGCTTACACCGGTCGCTGGTACTCCAGCCCTCAACGAAGAAATGCTGAAAAATCTCATCTTTGCTACTCTCGATGACGATCAGCAAAAAATCCTTATTAAAGATAAAGAGTTTGATTATTCCTTTGCTTTTGGCGATATCGCCCGTTTTCGTGTCAACGCTTTCCACGAACGTGGTAAGCTTGCTGCTGCCTTCCGCCTAATCCCTAATCAGATCAAAAGCATCAACGAGATCGGCATGCCGGCTATCGTTGAGACTTTTGCTGATTTCCCGCGCGGGCTTGTACTGGTCACTGGCCCTACCGGCTCTGGTAAGTCTACTACGCTTGCAGCGTTGATCAATAAGATCAACCGTGAGAAATCCACTCATATTATTACTATCGAAGACCCAATAGAGTTTACGCACAAGTCTCAGCGTAGCGTTATCGCTCAGCGCGAGGTTCATTATGACACCTTTAGCTTCGCCGCGGCTCTGCGTTCAGTTCTTCGCGAAGACCCAGACGTAGTGCTCATCGGTGAGATGCGCGACCTCGAGACTATTCAAGCTGCTATTACTATCGCCGAGACGGGCCACTTAGTCTTTGCGACATTGCATACCAACTCCGCTGCTCAATCTATCGACCGCATGATTGATGTATTCCCAGCCCACCAGCAACCACAAGTCCGTTCGCAGCTTTCCAATATCTTGATGGCTATCTGTGCCCAGCGTCTTGTGCCAGCCATTGGTGGCGGGCGCGTTGTTGCAGCCGAAATCATGGTAGCAAACTCTGCCATCCGTAGTCTTATCCGCGATGGCAAGACCCATCAGATTGATACTGCCATCCAGACTGGTGCCGACCAAGGTATGCAGACCATGGACCGCACTCTAGCTAAGCTAGTTCAAACTGGTGTCATTTCATACGACTCCGCCCGCGAATATGCCGTAGATATTAACGAGCTCAACAGGCTAGTCAAGGGCTAACATGAAGCGCTTTAATTACAAAGCCAAAGAAAAGGAGACTGGCAAAGTCGTCAAAGGCAACATCCAGGCCGAAAACGAACAAACCGCCGGCCGGCTTTTGATAGAACAGGGTTATATCCCACAATCCGTCGTAGAAGAAGGCACTGGCATTTTTGGTAGCAAGAGTCGCGTCACTAACAAAGATCGTATTACCTTTACTCGTCAACTTTCCACCCTGATCGGTGCTGGCTTGCCACTTTCCGCTTCGCTCCGCACCGTCATCGAACAGACTCAGGGAAGAGGTATGCGTGCTATTACCGAAGAAATCCTCGCTAATGTCGAATCTGGTAAGACACTCTACGATGCTTTTTCCAACTACCCAGACGTATTTAATGGTGTTTACTTAGCACTTATTCAGGCCGGTGAAGCATCCGGTACTCTAGACCTCGCCTTAAAGCGCCTCGCCGATCAAGAGGAAAAGGATGCCGCCATGATGAGCAAGATCAAAGGTGCATTAGTCTATCCAGCAATCATCCTTGTGGTGATTATTGCAGTGCTTGCTTTTATGATGATCGCCGTAGTGCCGCAGGTTAAAAATCTCTACGAGGACATGGGTGAAGAGTTGCCCGGCCTTACACAGTTCCTCGTCAATATGACAGATTTTTTTGCTGGTTTTTGGTGGCTAGTACTTATTGTTTTAATCGCACTGAGCAGTGGAGCATTTTATTTTGTCAAGAAAACCCCGTTAGGTCGCAAAGTTATGGATAGCTTCAAGATCCACGTTCCGATCTTTGGCGGGTTGTTTCGCAAGCTTTACGTTTCGCGCTTTGCTCGCACCGCTGAGATGATGCTGGCCACTGGTGTGCCGATGCTAGAGTCCATCACTATTGCCATCGGCGCGGTAAACAATACTGTGGTAGAAGCCGAATACAATAAATCTCTCGAGATCATCAAGGGCGGTAAGCCTCTCTCCGAGGCTTTAAAAGATCGCGAATATATGCTACCGCTCGTGCCACAAATGGCCTCCATCGGTGAGCAATCTGGTAAAATTGACGAAATGCTCGGTAAAGCTGCTCAAGTTTACGAAAACGAGCTCGACGAGCAGATCAATAGCATTTCTACCATGATCGAGCCGATCCTTATGGTGATCATGGCCGGCCTGATCGGCGTAGTCGTCGGTGGTACGCTGCTTCCGATCTACTCACTCGTCAACTCCGTTGCCACGTAAAAGATACTTGATTTTACATTTATTTTCGGTTATTATAAACTTAAGCATAAAGATCTAGAAAGGATTTATATATGGCAAAACAAAATATCAACTCTAAGAAAGGCTTCACCATCATCGAAGTCGTGCTCGTGCTTGCTATCGCGGGCTTGATCTTCCTTATGGTATTCGTCGCGCTCCCAGCACTCCAGCGCTCACAGCGTGATACGGCTCGCCGTAATGATATTGCGCGTGTAGATACCTCTCTTACCCAATATCAAACAAACCACCAAACCTCCCCAACCACATTACCTAGCGCAGCCAGTTGGGATCCATATGACGAGGCTAATATAGCAAATACAAACAAAGGTGAAATTGTGTGCAGCAACAACGAAGCATGTAGGTTTGTGCGTGATTACATGAACTCTGGAGCGAGCACTACTGACGGTACCGCAAAAAAGAATGAGTTCAAAGACCCAGACGGTACCTTCTATGGAGTAGTTATTGCTGAGCAGGGAGATACTACATTTTCGTTGAACGACTTAACGTCTATGGACCACATGGTATATATTCAGACTGGTGCGAAATGTAATGACGATGAAGCCGTTAAGGACACACCCCGTCACTATGCAGTGCTTTACCGCCTCGAAGGCGCAGGCGTCTATTGTATCGACGATCAATAGAATTAATCTGGCTAGTCTAGCTCCAACGGAACTAGACTAGCACAGGCAAAAATTGAACCGGGATTCACTTCCGGTTCAATTTTCTGATTGGCTTCTTTCGTTGGCCTTTTCCTTACCCAAAGAAAAGTCCAAACCCTTATGTATTTGCGCAATAAACACCAGCACCCTCTAGCTTGTATACTACTGCGATATTTCTCGGGTTGGATGTTGGCACGGCTTTTTCTCCGTTGCAGGTCGCCTGCGTAAAGACATATAGATTGTGGTCTACATATTCCGGCTCAGTATAGTCGCAATTCTCGCCATCAGTGGTTGTGCACTTTTGTGGAATCAATGCATATGCTGCGCCATCTGGATCTATAAAAGAACCCCCTAGATAATTCGTGGCAAAATCATTCTGCCAATCAGTTGGTAGCGCCCCTCTATTGTTTGTCTGATATTTTTTTACAGTTTCAAGGAACATCAAGATATCATCCCGCCGCCTAGAGTCCCTTTGCGATCGCTGCAGCTGTGGCAACGCAATAAACACCATCAAGAATATCAACCCCGCAATGGCTAACACTAGCGAAACTTCTATAATGGTAAAACCAGATCTTTTCTCACCCTTTTTCATAATTCTCCTTACGCTTAATTATAGATTATTTTTCACGAAACGCAACCCTATGTTACAATAAAACCATGCAGATATTTTTTATCATTTTACTTTTTGTTATCGGCAGCTCACTAGGCTCATTCCTTTGTTGCCAAGCCCGCCGCATGCACCTAAAAACCACTTCAAAAGGGAAGAGCAAAAAACTCTCTTCGCGCTCGGTCTGCTTGAGTTGCGGCTATCAGCTGAGATGGTACGACAATATCCCCATCATCTCTTGGCTGGTCTTACATGGCAAATGCCGTAAATGCGGCAAGAAAATCGGCCTTGCCGAAATCTTGTCCGAACTTGGCATGGGGCTTACCTTTTTGGCACTTGGCACTACTATTAATATAGGTTCTGCCAGTCCTTTGACATGGGCGGTTTTTATCTTTACGCTGTTTCTTGTTTTGAACCTCGGATTTTTGGCAATCTACGACGGCCTTTACGGCGAGCTACCGACCCTATGCTTGACAATATCTATAATATGTGCTATAATAGTAATATGCCTGAAAGAATGGCTTATTCTTTCTAGTTCTTCCTTTTCCTCAAACATCATCTTAGACCCTATCGCCTCCGTCGCTATTCTCGGTGGGCTTTATTTTATCCTCTATATTATTTCAAAGGGCAAATGGGTCGGTGATGGCGACTGGGTCCTCGGTACGGCTCTAGGCCTTGCCCTAGCTAGCCCTTGGCTTGCGCTGATTACTCTATTTATCGCTAACGTCTTGGCTTGTCTCGTCATGACGCCGGTGGTTAAAAAATCCAAAAACAAAAGAATCCATTTTGGCCCCTTCATGGTGATCGCCTTCGTCATTACCCTTACTTTTGCCGACTTTTTCTATTACGCTATCGGTATGTGATATAATAAGCTTATGATAAAACGCGTGGGCAAGAGAGGTGATACGCTGATTGAGGTGATGCTAGCTGTCGGGATTTTCTCGATGGTGGCTGTAGCTGTGGTGGCTGTGATGAGCGGTGGTACTTCTAGTGCGCAAACTGCCCTCGAGACTACTCTCGCTCGCGAAGAGATCGACGCCCAGGCCGAAGCTTTACGCTTTGTTCAGGCTTCCTATATCGCCGACAAAAATGACGGCGAAGAAAGTAAGTATAGTAAACTATGGAAGACTATTACGGGCAATGCTATCGACATTGAAGGTGAAGGCATGTCTGAAGAGGAAATCAAACTCATTGTCCAATATTCACCGTCCAGTTGCGCGGATTTGTATTCCACCGCCGATGCAAACAATATCGCCACCCAAAGAGCCTTCGCCATAAACACCCGGAACCTTTCTAGCTCCGACATAGACACCATATATTATTCCGCCGCTAATAATAACATTAGTACTGAAAATAGCACAGACAAAACATTTATTCCAGCTTCTACCTACCCGCATTTAATTTTTGGTGATAGCAACGGCATACTTTCTAATGGAAATTTCAACAATACTCTCCAGAAAGCAGAGGGTATTTATATCATCGCCGTTAAAGACCCAAATTCTACTACTATTGCTGGCTCAGGTAGTGAAGGAGGGAAAAAGTCCGCTTACTACGATTTCTATATCCGCACCTGCTGGTACGGCACTGGCGACCAAACTCCGTCTACCATCTCTACCGTTATGCGCCTCTACGACCCCGACGCTATCAAAGAGATCAAGCCCCAGACTTCACCAAGCGAACCATCAGAGCCAGGGGAAACACCTTCCACTCCAGAAACTGAGCCTGAGAATCCTTCAAATCCGAGCACGCCGTCCGGTGTTGCCGACATCAAAGACAGCCCATATGCTATTAGCCGAAGTGGTACGTTTGCTTATATCGGTAACTATAGTGCTGAAAAAAACAATAATCTCCCCGCCCTGGTCGGTTTTCTCTGCTATCAAAGTGGCAGTAACCGTAGGATTGTCCCGGTTCTAGTATCTGACAAAGGTCCAGCCGCCACATACGAGCCAGGTAGCGAAAGCTCAATTAGGGGTGACTTTACTTATAAAGGTAAACAATACTATTATTTTGGTGGCTGGACTGTGTCTCCATATGCGAAAGCAGATTGTACAGAAAGCAATAGCAATACAAATAAGTCTATTATCACTAAAGGCACCAGTCATTATGAAACTTTCCTCTATAATTATATCGAAAGCGTAAGCGCCGGGAGCTCTGCCACTAGAGAAACAGCAAGGGCGCTTGTTGAAAGCCTCTCAAAGTAGGAATTATTTCGTCTCCGAATGAAACTTCTCGTGTATTTCTTTGAGATGCGCATCCGTCACGTGTGTGTAAATCTGGGTGGTCGAGATATCCGAATGCCCCAACATCGACTGTACCGAACGCAGATCCGCCCCGTTCATAAGTAGATCTGTCGCAAAAGAATGCCTCAGCGTGTGCGGCGACACATGCTTGGTAATGCCGGCCAGCCGCGCATACTTCTCGACAATCCGCTCTACCGAGCGCGCTGTAATCCGTCGGTAATTTCCCGACGTGTCTACCGTTTGGGTATTTCGCGAATTGTTCAGAAACAGCGCCGGCAGGGAATCAGTACGCGCATCAAGATAATCTTGTACTCTGTCTGCTGCTGATTGACTGATAAAAATCGGTCGGTCTTTGCTACCTTTGCCACGCACCATAAACTCTCGTCGCTCTAGGTTAATAGAGCCACGATCTAGACTTACTAGCTCAGATACCCGCAGACCTCCAGAGTATAGCAGCTCTATAATTGCCCGATCTCTTAGTCCCGACTCTGTCGAAGTATCAATCTGGCTCAACATATCCTCCACTTCGTCAAAATGTAAGAATGTTACTTGCTTGCGTACTACATGCGGCAGATCTACCAGCGACGGATCCAGCGATTTTATCTCACGCCGTGTCAAATATTTCAAAAACCCACGTAAAGCCACTAGATGATAGGCTTGTGTGATGGTTTTTAGATCATCTCCACCATTTTCCGAACCATATCTATTTAGTCGCAATCTATATTTTCTCAAAAGTTCTCGGTTGATATCGCCAGGCTTTAAATCGTCTTTATTCAAGATTTCCTGCGACAACTCCAAAAATCTCTCTAGATACAGGCGGTAATTCTCGATCGTTCTCTTGCTGCGCCCACTTTCAATCTCGAGATGTTCCAAAAAATCTTCAATCAAATCAGAGATGTACATAAGCCCATTATATCATGGCCGCTACCCGCTTATTTGCAGAGTTTATAAGCGTCGCGGATAATCATGATTTCTTCGTTGGTTGGCTCTACGTATACCGGCACGGTCGAATCTTCTGTTGTGATAACACCGCTCGTAATCTCCTTAAAGCTCGCAATTGCATCATTTACTTCGCGATTGAGCTTAATCCCCAGCGGCGCTAAACCTTCGATGATTGATGCGCGAGTCTCTGCCCCATTTTCTAGTACGCCGGCTGTAAACACGATTGCATCCACTTCGCCACTTAGCTCCAAATAGTACTCGGCAATATAGCGGTCTATCCGGTCTACATACATATCTAGCGCCAAACGCGCATTTTTGTCCCCCTGTCCAATCGCTTTCTCTACATCACGGTTATCATTAAATCCGCAGATTCCAAGTAGTCCAGATTTTTTGTTCAGAGCGTCATCAACTTCATCATAAGACATCCCTGCTTCGTTGATCATATATTTGATAATGGATGGATCAATTGATCCAGATCGAGTCCCCATCATCAGCCCATCGAGTGGCGTAAGGCCCATCGTCGTATCGTAGCTTTTACCGTCTTTTACTGCAGTAATCGAAGCCCCTGACCCCACGTGACAAACAATCAAATTAATATCTTCTTTACCGAGCTTTTTTTGCATTGCTTCCGTAATATATTTGTGGCTAGTACCGTGGAAACCATATTTTCTTACGCCATATTTCTCATACCATTCTAGTGGTACTGGATACATAAACTGAACTTTTGGAATTGTCTGATGAAACGCCGTGTCAAACACTGCTACTTGCACCGCATCTGGCAAGGCCTTTTGCATCGCCTTGATGCCAGCAATATTACCAGGATGGTGCAGAGGCCCTAATTTTGTTAGATCTTTGATGTCTTTCAAAACTTGGTCGTCAATTACAACGGAATCCGCATATTTCTCCCCACCGTGTAGTACTCGGTGTCCCACGCCGCGGATCTCTTCTAGATCTTTGACCGCCCCGTAGTTTACCAATTCTTCGAGCATTGTTTTTACCGCTTCGGAATGGTCTTTGACTGGTTTTACGGTCTCGGTTTTTTTGCCTTCATATTTGATAGTGTAAAAACTATCCGCTGCCCCGATTTTTTCAAAATACCCACTAATAACAGAAATCTCTGCCGGCATATCGTAAAGTTGAAACTTCAAAGACGACGACCCAGCATTGACACACAATACTTTCATTTTTTCTCCTATTTATTAGATATATTATATCACAATACTTTTTTCAGAAACTCTTTCACTCTAGGTGTTTTTGGATGTTCAAAGAACTCACTCGGCGTGCCTTCTTCTATGATCTTGCCTTCGTCAATAAACACTACCCTCGATGCGATTTCTCTGGCAAACCCCATTTCGTGTGTCACAATCATCATTGTCATGCCGGCGTCCGCCACTTCGTGAATTAGCGACAATACATCACCGATTGATTCTGGATCTAACGCCGAAGTCGGCTCGTCAAATAGCAAAACTTTCGGATCCATCATCATGGCCCGGATAATGGCGATGCGCTGCTTTTGTCCGCCCGACAGGCTGGCAGGGAAAGCCTCAGCCTTATCTAGCAGGTCGATGTGCCTTAGCAGGCTACGTGCCTTTTTTTCCGCCTCTTCTTCTTTCATTAGTTTTAGTACCACCGGCGCCAAAGTCAGATTTTGCATCACCGTCAGATTATTAATCAAATTAAAATGCTGGAACACCATACCTATATCTTGCCGCATTTTCTGGATGTTTTTATCAGTGATCAAAGTATCGTGAAAATATATTTCACCCGAAGTTGGCTCTTCCATCCGGTTAATGCAGCGTAGGAAAGTAGACTTACCCGACCCCGATGGCCCCAGCACCACCACTCTCTCACCCGCCGCTAACTCAAAATCTATTCCTTTTAGTACCTTATTTTTGCCAAATACCTTTTTAAGTGCCTTGATTTTTAAGATTTTTTCTTCCATCACTAAATCCTCCTGTCGCTTCTTCTTAATCTTTTCTCAATACATTTAATCACAAAGGTAATTATGTATACTACCGCCAGGTAAAACAGCGCCGCCGTAAACATTGGTACTATGTAGCTCGCCATATTTTGGCCCGAGCCGATATCTTTAGCCGCCATGTTAAGATCGTACAGCCCGACCATACTTACAATAGCGGTTTCTTTGATTACGGTAATAATTTCGTTGCCCAGCGCCGGGATAATATTTTTGATTGCCTGTGGCGCTACGATTTTTCGGAAAATCGTAAACCTAGATAACCCCAGTGCCAGGCCGGCCTCGGTCTGCCCACCATCTACCGATTGTATTCCACTGCGGATCACTTCCGATACATAAGCCGCCGAGTTAAATCCAAAAGCCAGCACCGCGATAATCACCTGCGGAAACCCTCGTATCGCAAAAATCACAAAGAACATAATAAATAGCTGCAACGCCATCGGCGTGCCGCGTATAATCGTGGTGTAGATTTTACAAATCAACTTTGGCAAAAACATCCACTTGGATTTTTTCGCCGTGTCAATCAGGGCGATAATCGTGCCTAGCACCAGCCCAATAATAATCGCAAAAAATGCAATTTGCATCGTTAGCGCAAACCCATGCAGCATTGAGTCGATATACTGTGGTGTAGTAAATAGCTCTACTATTTCATTAAAAAAGTTATCCATTTGTTTCCTCCGTTAGTCCCATATATTTTAATATCAATTTATCAATTTCACTTTTGCCATCCTCGCTTATTTCAAGCATCTCGGTCAGTACTTCATTAAAAGCCGCTAGCAGCTCGGGCCTTTGTTTATTTACTGCAATCGCATATGATTCTTCTACCGGGTAGTCCTCGTCGGGTGTATTGCCGCTATAATATAACGGTAGCGCCGCCAAATCCGGATTTTTCTCTACGATAAACTGCGCCGCTAACTCATCGGCTATTGCATAATCTATAATATGCGCGTTGATCGCGTCGGCTGCTAGTTGGTGCGAGTCTAGGCCTTTAATTTTTGTCTTGGTGTCTTTTAGCGCTCCATCTTCTATTTCGTCAGACATAAAAATATATCCAGTGCTGCCCATTTGCGACCCTAAAGTTTTACCAGCCAAAGCCTCCCATACTATGTGTTCGTTTCGTATGGCTGGCGCCTCGTTTTTATTATAAATCACATATTGCACCGATGTGTAATAGGGAATTGTAAAATCTACTTTTTCAGCCCGCGCTGGCGTGATGGTTAGACCTGCCGCACCAGCATCGGCCAAGACTCCGCTTGCTACGTTGTCGATAATTAGATCAAACTCTACATTTTTGATTTCAATCTTAGCATCCAATTTTTCTGCCACACGATTAATAATCTCAATATCCACCCCTACGATTTTGCGATTATCATAAAACTCGAACGGCGCAAAAAACGCATTAGTCTCCACTATGTAATCATAACTGTCCAAGTTTTGTATCAAAGTAACGGTGTTTAGTGCGGTGAGCACCACTATCAAAGCCACTAAAGTCCACCAGCCAGAAAAAAACTTTTTCACTCTCCCAGCCTTCTTTGCCATAAGCTTATTATAACACAAAAAAATGGTGACCCGGGTGCGAGTCGAACGCACAACCTTCTCCTTAGGACGGAGCCGCTCTATCCATTGAGCTACCGGGCCAAATCAAATATGCTATAATTATATCATATGAAACTGTTTTCAAAGAAAGACGAGAAAAAGACTGAGAAGGAAAGGGTCGAAGAACGTCGCGAGGAGGTCCTCGCCGCTGGCCGCAAGTTTAAATATCCTCTTCAGTGGACTCGTCACCGCATCGTGGTTAATACTATTCTTATCGCTTTAGTGGTAATCACTATGATTATCGTTGGCGGCTATCTCGCCCTCTACCGCATCGGCATGACAGACGAGCTGCTCTTTCGTGTCACCAGGGCAATTCCTGTACCGGTTGCCACCGTAGATGATGAAGATGTGCGCTTTTCTGATTATTTAATGTTTTATCGCAGTAGCATGACCTCCATCGAACGTCAGTCTGGTAGTCAGTTCGACGAAAGTTCATATACTGCCCTGCGCGACGAGTACAAACGCATTGCTCTTTCCGAAGCCGAGGAATACGCTTATGCCGCAAAGCTTGCCAAAGAGCTAGACATCACCGTTTCAGATGAAGAAGTCGCCATCGAGTTTGACCGTCACCTCAAAATTGGCGGTATTGATCGTAGTGAAGAGGGCTTTATTAAGATCATCGAAGACAATTTCGGTCTCACCAAGAGCGAATACGAGCGCATGCTCTATCTCACTCTCGTCAAGGCCAAAGTCGAAATGGAAATCGACGAGACCGCCAACAAGCTCGCCAACAAAGTTGAATCTCTCCTCGCCTCAAACGGCAATAATTACCAAGCTGTAGCCGAGCAGCTGGGCGACGAAATCATCTACGAAGAGACTGGTGGTCTCGTTGACAGCAAGAACATCGACGGCGGCCGCGCTTCCGAAGCTATGAAATTAGAGCCTGAGCAAAGTAGTGGTCGCTTCGTCTCGATGAACGGTGACGGTTATTATTTCGTTAAACTTATCAAAAAAACCAATTCCGAGGTTAACTTCGTCTCTATTAAGGTTCCTTTCACCGAATTTAATAAGCGTTTTGAATCTCTCCGCGAAGGCGGTAAAATCGTTGAATATATTGAGATTCCCGACAGCGAACAAGCTGGACAGTAAGTATTTTAGATTTGTGATACAATAAGCTTATGAATAATGATTTTAAGAAAGATTTTATAAAAAACGTGCATACCAATGCGACACAAATAAGTACCCATACGCAATTAAACCAAAGCAACAACAAAAGCCTTATCGTGATTATTATTCTATCTATAGTTGTGCTCATCGAGGCTATCGCAATAGTTGTGTTAGCTTTTCTATTGAGACCTTATGATTATGATGAAGAAACGATAACTTCAGACGAAGAGGCAATTGTCTATGACGAATCTGGTGCTCTGTGGCTCATTTGTGAGTCCGATCAAAATACTTTCGCATTTTATCCGGACAGTACATATGGTAAGTACGACTCCGAATTTGAGGAACTTTTGGATAATGGTGCATATTCCGTCGTAGATGAAGGTAAGATTCGTATAAGTTCACTAGACCGAGATGACGATATGAGCATAGAATTTAGTATAGATTTGAACGACAATACACTATATGATGGAACTTCTCAATATACTTGTGTAGACGGTGCGTCCTATGAGAGTTACGAAGAATAAAAGCTTAATATTCTGTTTATTATTATGTCTATGCGCCAATTTATTTTTCACGCTTTCGGCTTCTGCCACTCAGCCTCTATCCGCCCTCAGGATAAATCCTGGCTCCATTAAAAATATACCTAGCAATCAGATCAAAAAGGTTTTTTCCAGTTATGGTAAATCTTATAATATTACTGGCGGCACTAATGGTGGCACAGTTACAGAGAATTATTATGTGTATTCTAATTGTATAAAGAAGAACACAAAGCAATACTGCGGCGCAAGCGGTAACGGCACTATTTATTTTATAGACAGATCCACCGGAAAATTAGCTAAAAAGGTACAAAATCAGAGATTTAATCATCTAAACAACCTAAACTACGTCTGGGGATCAAAATATATCCGTGTACACCAAACTGGTAAAGACCTCTGCGTCGGAATTAAAACTGGAAAAGTATACAAAGGAAGCAAATGTCAAAAAAGCAGTAGTAGATTTGGTATTGACCCGTATTCGTCAGGCCATGCTCCACTTTTCAATAACAAATATTATTTTCAGGGAATGAACACATCATCCGACTACAGCATTATAGCTATCTACAACAAGAGCAAGAGGCGTAAAGCGGTATACAAGATTAAAAATAGAGACATACAAAAATGCCCACTTCATGAATTGGAGTCGGTGTCGCTAGATGGTGACACCGGCGATGTGTATGTAAACTTTAAATGTCAGTATTACCCGAATGCATACATGCAAATATATAAGATAAAAGCTGCAGCCTTTGGTAAGTATACTAAAGTTACCAAAAAGACCAATGGCAAAAAACCAAATAACAATTCTAACAATTCTAATGGCTCTAATAACTCCAATAACACTAAGCCTACTTCTAATACCCCTACTCAAGGCCCAACTCAGCCCCAAACCGCTATTCTTAAGGTGGATAACATAGAAGACCTTTTGCAGCTCATTGTTGATATTCTTGTCATAGGCATACCTATCCTCGGTATTATCGGTATCACCATCGTAGGTATTCAATATCTCACTGCGGGAGGAGATGAGACCAAAACTCGCAAGGCCAAACGTCGCATGTTGGAAATTATCATCGGTTTAGTAGCTTATGTCGTTATCTTTGCCCTTCTTCAATGGCTAGGAGTAGGGAATTAAAAAATCCCCTGGTGTGGGATTGTGGTGCGGGTACAGGGAGTCGGACCCTGATCTCATCCTTGGGAAGGATACATAATAGCCGTTATACGATACCCGCGACTCTCCTCATTATACCATATCCCTGTAATTATGGTATAATTATTTTATGCGAGAAATCCGTGAACAATTAAAAAGTGTGATCAAACGTCTTTACGACTTTGATATCGATCCAGACATAACTCCTGCGCCAGACAATATTGATGCAGATTATTCTTCGAATATCGCTTTGAAACTTGCCAAAGATTTGCATAAAGCTCCAATGGAAATTGCTAACGAAATAAAAGATAATCTTAATACTATAGATATAAATATCTCTGCCCCAGGCTTTATTAACTTTACTTTACCAGACGACTTTTTACAGAACCAAATCAATAAACTAGTCGCAGATTTTGACAGCCAAATTGCCTCAGACGAATTTGCCGGCAAGACAGTAATTTGTGAGTTTTCCGACCCAAACCCATTTAAGGTTCTCCACGTCGGCCACCTTTACACCAGCATCGTCGGCGATTCTATCTCCCGACTTTTTGAGTATGCCGGTGCTAAAGTAATTCGCGCTAACTTTGGTGGCGATGTCGGCCTTCACGTTGCCAAAACCATGTATATCTTACAGCAAAAAGATACAGCCAATCTACAGATTGAGGATATCGCTAAATGTTATGTTGAAGGTACCGCCACTTATGAAGACGATGAAAAAGCCCACGCCGAAATTACCAAACTAAACAAAGAAATCTATCGCATCAATTCTGAGGATGTCCACGACACCGACCTTGCTAAGCTTTACTGGCGAGGCAGGGAATTATCCTACGATTACTTCAAAGATTTTTATGCCAAAATCGGCGTCGAGTTCGACAAGTTTTATCCAGAGTCTACTGTAGCGGGCCTCGGGCTTAAAAAGGTCAAAGAAGAACTAAAAAAAGGCGTCTACGAGCTAAGCGATGGCGCTGTGATTTTCGACGGCGAAAAGTTCGGCCTTCATACCCGCGTGTTTATCAATAAGGAAGGTGTCCCAACTTACGAAGCTAAAGATGTCGGCCTAATTTTTACCAAGTGGCAAGATTATCATTTTGACAAATCCGTCGTTATTACCGGCAACGAACAGCTAGAATACATGAAAGTAGTTCTAAAATCTATCGAACAATACGCACCAGATTTAGTAGCAAAGACCAGCCATCTTACTCATGGCTTAGTCAAGTTGCCTGGCAACGTCAAAATGTCATCCAGAAAAGGCAATTTCCTAAAGGCCGTAGACGTGCTAGATATGATAAACGACGAACTAAAAAGCGCCTATAATTCTTCCGACGAAAAGGTCTCTCTCGCTGCCACCAAATATGCCTTCTTAAAATACAAAATGGGCGGCAACATCGTATTTGACCCCAAAGAGTCTGTCAAAATGACCGGCAACTCCGGCCCATACTTACTCTATTCTGCCGTTCGTGCCAAGAAGATTTTGGCCAACTGTCAGAATGAAAGCTCTGTCACTTTTCACACATATAACAACTACGAAAAAAATCTCGCCAAAAAAATCTTAGAATATAAGAATACACTAAACGAATCGGTGCGCGAAATGGCCCCGCACAAAGTAGCAAGCTATCTGTACGAGCTCGCCCAAGTATTTTCTAGATTTTACGAACACTGCCCAGTGGTCGGCTCAGACAAAGAGGCCGCTCGTGCTCAGCTCGTTAGAGTCTACCTGGCCACTATGTCACACGGTCTCAATATTCTGGGCATTAACATTCCGGAGAAAATGTAATGAAAAAAGCCAAATTGCTCTGGGTAGATTTAGAAATGACTGGTCTAAGCCCGGTAAAAGATCGTATCCTCGAAGTTGCCGCCATTGCCACTGATATGAAACTGAACGAAATTGCTCGTTACGAAGCGGTGGTAAAAGTTGATGAGGAACTTATGAAATCTCGCATGGTTGGTGATTTTTGGGATAAAAACCACACTTCGCGTGACGCTCTTATTGCGCAAAATCAAAGCGGCAAAGCAATATCCGAAGTTGAAGGGGAAATAATAGATTTTGTCGGCAAATATTTTGGCAAGACTATTTATCTCGCCGGTAATTCCATCCACCAAGACCGCAAATTTATCGAACGCGAGATGCCTGAGCTCGACAAAAAACTACACTACCGCATGCTAGACGTTTCTGCTTGGAAGATTTATTTTGAAAACGCTTTGAATAAAAAGTTTGCTAAGCCCGAAAACCACCGCGCTTTAGATGACATTAATGGTAGTATAGAGGAGTTAAAATGGTATTTGACATTTCTAAAATAAACGGCATTGGTGATTTTACTATCCAAAAAGACAAAGACCGCGAGCTTTACCTCAAAAATGGCCGCACCTTTCTAGTGATGCATCGCAATACCATAGAAATTCGCTGCGACGACAAACTCAGCAATTTACTCAAAGGAAAATATGAATCTGCGATGGAGTCGCGCTATTTTGGTCGCGGCGGGCTAGAAATCGTCCTTGCAGGTCAATTATCCAGCACCGAATTAGCCGATCTTGTACGGCTCAGCTACAACCTCACTATATAAGTTAGGCAACCTAAAGTTTCTTCGTCTCTTTTCCAGCCTTTTTGTCTTTTGCGCGGTTGATACGATTCATGCCTTTAATAATCAAGAAAATCACCCACGCGATGATCAAAAACTGAATTACGTTCTGGATAAAATTACCATAAGCAATCACTGCTTCGTCGCCAGTGCCAAAAAAGTTTGGTATCCGAATAGCTAGTCCGGTAAAATCTACACCACCCGCCAGCAAACCCACTATCGGCATCACGATGTCATTCACCAGGGAATTGACGATTGTAGTAAAAGCACCGCCTACCGCCACGCCTACCGCAAGGTCTACTACTGACCCTCGATTAATAAATTCAATAAACTCTTTGCGAAAACCCGAGTTTTTCTCATGTACTTTAGCCAGAGCTTCCTTTGCTCTGTCTGTTTTAGAGTTGTCTTTTGCCACCGCTGATTTTTGTGCCATTTTGGCTCCTTTCTTTAGTTAGCTTCCGAGAAATCATTAAACTTATCGTATAAAGTTTCTAAACTATCATATGATGTGGTTAATATCTCATTGAGGGTTTCGTTATTAATAGACTTCATGATTTGTGCTTCACGGTTAGTAATCAGCGAAATCTCGTAAGCCATCTTGTGTGTATAAATCCTATCCAAGATGCCATTTATCTTGGCTTCAAATAACTCCGCTTCTAAGCCGTCTTTGGCAGTAGTCTCTTTCTCGGCCAAATCTTTTTTAATGTCCTTCTCTTTAAAATTATATTTTTCCTCTGCAAACTCGGTCAACTCTCGACCAGTATTAGACAATACACTATGTAGCGAAGCACTATGTGATCTTAGATCCGAAGATTTTACACTCGGCTGATAAGTTTCAATCAACTCAGACGTATTATTGATATGCAAAATCAATGAAAACAGCTGGTCTTTGCCGCTAGTTTTGCCCCCACCAATCAGCGACCCAATGATGATAATTAAAACTAGCGCACCGACGCCGATTGCTCCCACCCAGAAAAACTTTGAAGACAAAATGTTTGACTTTTTACCACCCTTGTTGGGGAGATTCTTGGTAGAGATTTGATTAAGATACTCCTGCCTATCCATATGCTATAATTATATCATATGCAAGACGCCAAGGAAGAAATAAAATCCCGGCTGTCGGTAGAAGATGTGGTGGGGCAGTACGTGGAATTAAAGAGGGCTGGCCGCAATCTCAAAGGTCGCTCGCCTTGGGGTGTAGACAAGACTCCCAGTTTTATGGTTTCGCCTGAAAAAGGTATTTGGCATGATTTTTCTGCCAATAAAGGCGGCGATATTTTTACTTTTGTTATGGAGGTAGAGGGTATTGGTTTTCGTGAGGCAATGGAAAAACTCGCCGGCCAAGCCGGAGTCGACCTCGCTAAATATCGCGGCGGCGACCTACAAGTCTCCCACAAAAAAGCTCGCGTTCGCGAGGCTTTGAATTTAGCAACTAAATATTATCAAGCCTGCCTAGTTCGCAGTAAAAATGTCTGCGAGTATGTATTTTACCGACGTAATCTTAATCGCAAAACAGTCGAAGAGTTCAAAATTGGCTACTCGCCAGCCAGTGGTAAAGCCTTGACAGAAGCTCTCAAAAAACGCGGTTTTTCTGAAGACGAGCTAGACGCTGCTGGTCTTCTCAATCGCTTCAAATCCGACATGTTTCGCGACCGCATGATGGTGCCATTTATTGACACTACTGGTAATGTAATTGGTTTTACCGCACGAATCTTAGGTAAGGGCGAGCCAAAATACCTCAATACTCCAGAAACTTTACTTTTTAATAAGTCCCGTTTTATTTTTGGCCTGCATCAGGCCAAAGAGGCTATTCGTCGTAGCGGTTTCGTCGTGATAGTGGAAGGGAACATGGACGTAATCTCTTCACATCAGGCTGGCGTCAAAGAGGCTGTAGCGACATCTGGCACCGCCATGACCGAACAACACCTTAAATCTCTCGCCAACCTCACCTCTGACATCCGTCTCGCCTACGACGGCGACGAAGCTGGCGTCAAGGCTACTGAGCGCGCCATTATGATGGCCGGCGATCTTGGCATCGACCTTACTGTTATTTCCGACTATCACGGCGCCAAAGACCCCGACGAATTAATCCAAAAAGACCCCACCCTCTGGCAAGCCGCAGTAGCAAAAAGCGTTCCTGCCGTAGATTGGCTGCTAAAAAAATACGAAGAAAGAGTAGACCTAAGTTCGGCGCCCGGCAAGCGTAAATACTCTGACATCGCCCTAAAATTACTTGGCTACATCAAAGATGAGGTTGAGCGCGCCAGCTACGAAGAAAAGGTAGCAAAAAAACTGGATATTGAAGTAGAGATTCTCCGTGAAAAGGGCGAAAGATTGAACAAAAAATTAGAACAATCTAGCAGAAAATATCTAAAAAAACCCAAAACTGAGATCCAAAATGACACGCTTAAAAAACTCGAAAACAGCCTCCTAGCCATTAAAATTTTTGGCGGTGTCACCAAGGTGCAGATTCCGCTCGAGATTTCAGACGATGAGACTCGTCTAGCCGAGCTAGAACTAGTTTTTAACTCTGAGCATCAAAATTATCAAACTTCTGACCTCGAGCGTGAAGCTAGGGAGCTCCTCGCCCGTTATAACTCTGAGCTTAAAAAACAGCGCATCAAAGAGCTCAGCGATAAGTTAAATGAGCTAGATGAAGAAAACGATCAATATGACCAAGTTCTGAAAGAGATTCGAGACTTGCAAAAAGATAAAAATTAGACTATACTAAGCCTAATGAGCGCTAAAAAAGATAATATTTTGAACGCAAAAGATCTAACCGCAGATTTAGACGAGCCAGAGAATGATGACCTCGAGAACGAGGAAGAGCTTTCTGACGAAGAACTCGCCATTACCGCCGAAAACGTTGACGCTTTTGCCGACGATTCTGTTCGGCTTTACCTGCGTGAAATCGGCAAAATTCCTCTACTTACCCCCGAAGAAGAAGCCGAACTTGCTCAGCGTATCGTCAAAGGCGATAAAAAAGCCAAAGACAAAATGGTAGAGTCCAATATGCGTCTCGTGGTATCTATCGCTAAGCGCTATGGTGGTCGCGGCCTGGATTTTCTTGATCTTATTCAAGAGGGAAACACTGGGCTTTTGCGTGCTGTCGAGAAGTTTGATCCTGATAAGGGTTTTAAGTTTTCTACCTATGCTACTTGGTGGGTGCGTCAGGCTATCACTCGTGCCATCGCCGACCAAGCCCGTACTATTCGTATCCCAGTGCACATGGTAGAGACTATTAATAAAGTTTTACGTACTACTCGTAAACTTACTTCAGAGCTTAATCGTGAGCCTACTAACGAAGAAATCGCCAAAGAGCTTGATATGGAACCAGAGAAGATCGACTACGTAATGCGCATTAAGCAAGATATTGCCTCGCTCGACGCTTCTGTTGGCCGCGAAGGCGATGACGAAGATTCCGTGCTCGGTGATTTTGTTGAAGACGAAGAGCGCGCCTCTCCCGAAGATTCTGCCGCTAACCAGATTCTAAAAGAACAACTTTCTGAAATTATTGCCACACTTACCGACAGGGAACAAAAAATCATCCGCCTGCGTTTTGGCATTGGCGGTGGTCGCCCTCACACATTGGAGGAGGTTGGTAATGAATTCGATGTTACTCGTGAGCGTATCCGCCAGATTGAGGCTAAAGCCCTCTCTAAGCTTCGCAAGAATAAAGATACTAAAAAATTACATGAGTATTTAAGGTAGGGAATTATATGAAAAGGTTTTTATTTAGTATATTAGCGGTTATCATGGGCGGGCTTATGCTTGCGACACCAGTTTCTGCTGCTAAAGCTGGAGATCCATGCACTTGTTCTGACGGGCGTTCTGGAACAGTCCCTGTCGACACCTCTATTTTAACAGGATGTGATTGCGGCGGTGACGGTGATCCAGTTATGGAGCTCCTTAACTTAATCGTAGATATTTTGACTATAGGCATTGGTATACTTGGTGTCATTGGCATTACTGTCGTAGGTATCCAATATCTTACCGCCGGTGGTAGTGAGGAAAAAACTCGTAAAGCTAAGCGTCGCATGTTTGAAATCGTGATCGGCCTTGTAGCTTACGTTCTTATCTATGCAGCTCTTAAGTGGCTAGGTGTTGCTAATTAAAATATCATGCAGCGCATAATTATCGTTTACAACCCACGTTCCTCTCGTTTTTCTGATGTCAAAAAAGAAGTTTTAGACCCTGCTAAGAATCTTAAAGGCTACATGGTCGGCAAATACGAAGTCGAAAAAACCAATCTCGACGCCAACATCGCCAAACTTTCTAAATTAATTAAAGACAAGGACATTATCGTTTCTGCCGGTGGCGACGCTACAGGCATCATCGCTTCAAACGGCATCCTGAAATCTGGCAAAGACGCCACCCTTGCCGTCTTGCCATACGGCAATTTCAACGACCTATCCCGCACTCTTGGCACGAAAAAGTTTGAGGATATTTTCAATACAACCAATAAATTATATCCATTAGAAATCATCGTAGATGGTAAACTTTTTCGTTATGCCACATGCTATGTCACCATTGGCATGACCGCCGAAGCCGTCAAACTCTACGACACTCCTACCATGCGCCGCAAACTAAAAACCGATTTTGGTCGCAAAATCAGTTCTTACACCGAGCTTGCCGGCTGGTATTTCAGGCATCGTCACAAAAAACAATTTATCCCAGAGTTTAAACTAAACGGTGTTTTACAACACAAAGACACTTCTGACTATGCCGCGTTAAACGGCCGCAGCATGGCCCGCGTTATGAAGGGCGGGGAAGATTACAAAGACCCCAAAATCTTTCGCAGCGAAACAGATCGCCTCACCAATTTCTGGCGTTTAATTAGATTAATGTTTAAGAGTGTTTTTGTGCGCACCCCCGGTAGTGAGACTACTGGTGACACTATCGAGTTTTTAGCCCCCGCCACCGTAGAGATCCAAACCGAAGGTGAATGGAAAAAGTTTGAAAACATCAAAAAAATCGAAATCAGAAAGGGTAAAAAATGTCTGAAGGTAATCGAGAGTTAATCCAAGTTATCGAATATATGCGCGCCCACTGGCCTAGCGAGGTAAAGCCAGAATGGCAAGTCGGTCTCAAAGAATACCCCGAAATTTTGCAAAAAGTTCTTGCAGATTTTACTCTTGCCGCTACCAAAAATCGTCAGATTATTCGTATCGCCGGCGTTTCTGGCTCGGGCAAAACTACTCAGATTCTCCCAGCCGTAGAGGCCTACTGTGAGAAAAACAATTTCGAACCTATTCTGATGGCTGCTCGTCGTTTCGTAGAATATCATCCACACTACCAAGAAATCAAAGATTTTTACGGTGACGAAAACCTCCGCAAAATGACCGACGAGTTTAGCACCATTATGTTATTTATGACCTTGTCCGAGCTCTTAAAGGGTGGCTACGATATTATATTAGATGTTACTTTGCTTGATCCAAAAATGGAGTCCATCTTACTCAAGTTTCTTGATGGGTCAAATTATCAAATGCTTATCTTGATGATTGCTGTATCACCTACCGTTACTGAAAAATATCTTTCTGGTCGCGCTTGGCGTCATTCCAAAGAAACCGAACTAGAGTTCATTCGCGCTACCTCGCACGCTCTTGAGTTTTATGCCGAGCATGCCCCTGATACCCGCATTATTATTTGGAGTGTTTACGACAAATCTCCGGTATATGACGGCCCGATTAAAGACAGTACCGAGATTTTTACCAAATATTCGACACGCGAAGATTTCCCCGCTGCCGATGACGACGCCCGCCGCAATGCCAAAATAAAATATCTTACAACTGGTTCAAATTAATCTCTGGAAAATTGGCTCGAATGTGTTCGGCGTAGCCGTTGTCAATATTCTTCCAAGCTTTGCGCATGCGTTCTATCTCGTCCAAGTCGTCAAAACAACTGAGAAAAGTTTTTTCAAACTCCTCTGGCGCTGGGCGTGACACCATCCGCGCCACATCCATATTCGGGTTGCCCGTCCCCGCAAAACAGAAGTCTATTATGCCAATTACTTTGTCATTTGTATCAAGCAAAATATTGCCAAGATTTAAGTCTCCATGCACTAAATTGTCCATTTCGGTCTCTTTAATAAATTTGTGATCATCGTCTATATGTTTGGCGTAATGTTCATAATCTAGCTCGTGTAAAAACTTGCTCAAAGGATATTTAGCTTTTTCTGGAGCATTACTAAGATTAATGTTTGACAATTCTTTGATAAACTTCGCGACATCATATGCCGCATTGGTTAGTGTTGTATGTGATAAATGATAAATCCGATCCCCCAAAGTGTATCCTTCAATTTTTTCATGTACCGAATACGGTCGGTTCTTTTCGTCATAATACAAGGTCATCTGTGGCGTATAAAAACTAGTCTTGCCATCCACAAAGTTACACACCGCCGCATCTTTTACAATCATCTTAGACCAAAATGGGTTCCTAGGAAAACGGAAAAAATACGCACCCACATCTGTCGTCACCTCAATTACGATATTAGTCCATCCCGTCAAAATGTGCTGAGTCTTTATAATTTTCTTTTCAGGAAAAGTTCTTGCAATAATCTGATTAAGCGGATCATCAGGAGTAAAAAAATTCGCCATACCCTATTATACCATGATATACTTGGTGTATGGACAATGTTAAGATCTTAGCCATTGTTGGCATGAGCGGCAGCGGCAAATCTGTTGCTGTAGACCACCTCACATCAAAAGGTTACCCCAAAGTCTACTTTGGCGGCATGATTTATAAAGAAATGGAAAAGCGGGGAATTGTTCGTACCGAAGACGGCGAATCAGAAAAAGAGTTCCGCGAAATGATCCGTGCCACCGAAGGCAAAGATTGGGTTGTACGCCAAGTTATCGAAGAAACCAAAGATTTAATCGCCGCCGGCCAAAAGCGCATTGTATTAGACGGCGTCTACTCTTGGACTGAATACATTACATTAAAACACGAGTTCCCTAAGAATCTTACTTTTCTCGCTGTCGTAGTAGATAAAAAATTGCGTTACCAGCGTGTGGCTCACCGTCCGGGCCGGGCTTTCGACGCCACCGCCATTCGCGAACGCGACCGTTCCGAGATCGAGAATCTCGAAAAAGGTGGCCCTATTGCTGCCGCCGATTACTATGTTCTGAATAATGGCACTATCGAAGAAATGACGCAAGATATCGACAAGGTACTGAAGGAGATTGAGTTTTGAGCGGC
This sequence comes from Candidatus Saccharimonadota bacterium, assembly GCA_017511645.1. Classification (GTDB taxonomy): domain Bacteria; phylum Patescibacteriota; class Saccharimonadia; order Saccharimonadales; family Saccharimonadaceae; genus Nanosyncoccus. Next base: position 8,685 of record JAFWJH010000006.1, on the reverse strand, counting down.
AAGGACCTCAGCGCAGTCGCCTACAAAAAAGGCAACTGGATGCGCTATACCTTGTGGACCACCGCTGCTATTTGTATTACGCTGCTTATTTCAACCTTTTTTGGCATGCTAAACGGCGAGATTTCTGCCGTCGTGCCAGATGGCTATAGATTTTCCGTAACTGATAATTATAGTGAGGGCAGCAACATTCGCACCACGTATTATGTATATGACGACTGTATCATGGTAGCAGACGAAAGTTTTGAATCCGACACTGTTAACCGCGCAGTGATGGTCTATGATGGCATCAGTACCGCCACCCTAGCTTTCGATGCTGAAGATACCACTGAGATTTGTGAGTTAGGCTCTTGCCACTCTAGCCCCAAAGTCTTGCTCACTATCAAAAAACTAATTTCGCGTCGTCCTGGTCGCGAGTATATAGGGATTTAAGATGAAAAAATTAGTCCTCATCGATGGTAAATCAGTTTTTTATCGTGGCTATTATGCCATGGGCCCTTTGAGTTTATCTGATGGTACGCCTACTGGTGGTATCTATGGTTTTGCTGCTATCGCTATGGAAATTGTTAAAAGAATAAACCCCACCAAAGTAGTAGTAGCTTGGGATTCTAAAACTTCTGTTTCGCGTCGTCGAGCAATCTACCCAGACTATAAGGCTGGACGCATCAAGCCTGGTAACGATTTTTATGCACAAATCCCGCTATTAAAAGAGCTAGTTGGCGATTTAGGCTGGGATTTTGTTGAGATTGATAATTATGAGGCCGATGACATTATTGGTACACTCAGTCGTCAGGCCGACGAAACCCTTGGCTCCGACGGTGAGTGCGAATACGAGACTTATATTATTTCATCCGATCTCGATATGCTTCAAATTGTCGATGAAAATACCCACATGTGGCGTATTCTAAAAGGCTTTTCCAATATTGAACAAATAAATGTGTCAGAAGTCGAGCAAAAGTACGGCATCAAAAAATCTCAATTCCTCGACCTCAAAGCCTTAAAGGGTGATGCCTCAGACAATATTCCTGGTGTGCCGGGCATCGGCGAAAAAACCGCTGCAAAATTATTAAACGAGTACAGCGATCTAAACGGTATTTATAAAAATATTGCTCAAATCACTGGCTCGATCAAGGCCAAGCTTGAGGCAGGGAAGGACAGTGCCTATATGTCGCGTGAGCTCGCACAAATTATGTTTGATGCTCCCGTTGACCTCGCTAGCCTCCCCGACTTCCGTTTCGACCGCGACCGAGTCGTCGCTGGGTTGAAGAAGCTAGAGTTTAACTCATTGATTCGAAAGATACAAAAAACTGATACTGGCACTCAAAACGTTCGCTTTGAGGCTCAAGAGACCGTGTCCCGCGAGCCTTACGAGGCGAGCGAAGTGAGTGAGCCACGTGACGACGTGCGCGAACGAGCGAGGTCGAATGAGCCTCGAACGAACGTTCCGGCAGATATGATCATTGGCTGGGATATCAAATCAATCATGCATAGCAGTGATAAGATCGCCAAGGAAATCTTGCGCGGCAAACCCTTTTGGGACCTCTCTCAAGCCGCCTTCCTTCTAAACCCACTATCCCGCGAACAGCCTACACTAACAGTTCCCGAAGAAGAATATGCCTCGCAAAAGTCTGTCTTAGAAAAATACCCCAAACTCCTCGAAGTCTTAACACAGCTTGATCTCCCCCTAATTCCAGTTTTGTACAAAATGGAAAAAAAGGGTATGCTGATCGACAGCGCTTATTTCGCCGAACTTCGAAATGAATATTCCGCCGAAGTCAGCCGCATCGAGGACGAGATTTTTGCCCTCGCCGGCAAAGAGTTCAATCTCAACTCGCCTTATCAGCTCGGTGACGTATTATTTGTAGATTTGTGTTTACCAACCAAGGGAATTAAAAAAACTTCTCGCGGCTACTCCACCGGCGCCAAAGAGTTAGAAAAATTAAAAGATCTCCACCCTATTATTGCTAAAATTATCGAATACCGCGAAGCTTCAAAGCTTCTCTCCACCTATATTATTCCTATGCCCGATCTGGCCGACGATCATGACCGTATCCACACTACCTTTACCCAGAATGTCACCGCTACCGGCCGTCTTTCTTCTCAAAGCCCTAATCTCCAAAATATTCCCGTCCGTACCGGTGAAGGCAAGCGTATTCGCACTGGCTTTATTGCGCCAAAGGGCAAGGTTTTGGTCTCGGCCGATTACTCTCAGTTTGAGCTTCGCCTTGCTGCGATCCTTGCTCGTGATCAAGCCCTGATCGATGATTTTAATTCTGGTATTGATATTCATACCAAGACTGCATCAGAGGCGTTTAATGTACCATTTAACCAAGTTACCAAAGACCAGCGCCGCGCCGCCAAAGTGATCAACTTTGGCGTGCTCTATGGAATGAGTGTTAAGGGTCTTGCCGACGCCGCCAAGATGTCGGTGGTAGAAGCCAAGAAATTTATTGACAATTATTTTGAGCTTCGTGCTCCTATCAAACGCAAACTCGAGAGCATTTTAAAGCAAGCTCGCGAGCAAGGTTATGTCGAGACTTTTTATGGCCGTCGTCGCCCTACTCCAGATGTCAAATCTACTAATTTTCTAATACGCCAAGCCGCTGAACGCGCCGCTCAGAATATGCCGATTCAGGGCACCGAAGCCGACCTCATGAAACGCGCCATGATTAATGTAGACAAGGCCTTGCCTAAGGGCGCCGAGCTTGTTATGCAAGTCCACGATTCGCTCATCGTTGAATGCGACGAATCTATTGCCAAAAACGTCGCCAAGATTCTTCAGCAGGAAATGGAAAACGTCGCGCCCGAGCTGGATATCAAGCTCGCCGTCGAAGTTTCTACCGGCCAAAACTGGGGCGAACTATAGGCTCTTAGTGTTATTTACATATTATTGCACTAGTGCTATTATCAGTATGTGCAGCATACACATACTTAAAGGAATTATATGGAAAAAAACATTGAAATCTATAAAGTCCACGAAGGAGAAATAGTTTTTAGAGTTGATTCGAATAAAGAAACTATTTGGGCCACGCAAGAACAACTAGCAAAACTTTTTGGCGTAGATCGTACTGTAATTGGGCGCCATATTCGCAATGTTTTTCGAGATGGAGAATTAGAAGAAAGTGCAGTATGTGCAAAAATTGCACATACTGCAGCAGACGGCAAAACTTACCAAGTTAAGGTATACAACCTCGATGCCATTATCTCTGTTGGCTATCGTGTTAATTCTAGAAAGGCTACCGATTTTCGCATTTGGGCTACTAAAGTCCTCCACCACTATGTCATCGACGGCGTAGTTATTAATCAGCGCCGCCTCAAAGAGCTAGATTCCAAAAAGCTTCACGAGATCGAAGGCGCGCTTGGTATCGTCAAGCGTTTAGTCGCCGCCTCTGATTTATCAGCCAGCGAAGCCGGCGGCATTCTCGAGGTCATCACTAAATACGCCCCCAGTTTTAAGGCTCTCCAGGAATACGATGAAGGGCATATCTCTTTTGCTAAAGGTAAAAAAGCCACCAAAGTCATTACTAGAGATGATGGTTTAAAAATGATCGCCGAACTAAAACGCAGCGTCAAGGGCGACGAACTTTTCGGAAAACCAAGAGGCGCTTCCTTTGACTCCACGTTGGGCGCTATCGCTCAAACTTTCGACGGAAAGGACGTCTACCCCTCTACTGCCGAAAAAGCCGCCAACCTTCTATACCTCATCATCAAAGACCACCCATTTTACGATGGCAACAAACGCATTGGCGCTCTGCTTTTTGTAGTTTTTCTCACTATCAATGACTATCATCTTACCAAGAACGGCGAAACCAAAATTAGCGACCGAGCCCTCACTGCTTTGGCGCTTCTCATTGCTGAATCTAGCCCATCAGAAAAGGGCCTCCTAGTGGCCCTCATCTGTAAATTGCTCGAAAACTAGCGTGTTGCGTAAGCGATGTTGTGTTCCATTGCTTGGGTTTCTAGCGCAGCTAGTCTCGCCGCATCATCAATCGCCGAGTTCACTGAGTGCTTTACGCGAGCGCTTTCTTCAGCTTTCTTGGCATCGTTCCAGCGGTCCAAAGTACCCACGAGGTAGCCAGTAATGCGACGAAGCCTTTCGAATTTACCCTCGTCAAAATACTCTGCGTGTTCATCAAAATACTCTTTCATCGCTTCATCGCCCGCCTTGTCGCCGATCAATTTCATGCCTGCCTCTATCAAGCAGGAAACATGCATCGTCTCGTACTGGTCGAACTCTGCCAAAGCCTCGTTAGCTTCTTTTTCTGAGATTTTCGCATACTTGCTGAGTGATTTTAAAAACCTCTTCATATCAAAGTTTTCAGCATCATTTGGATTGCGATAAATGATTTTCTTCATGATTTTCCTTTTGGCTTTTGCCTGTTATGTTTATTAGTATTACCGTTATGTTTTTCATTATAACCCCCATATTTAGTGTGTGTCAAGCACTTTTTTACGCTAAATGTAGCGTTTTTCCACAATTTTGTGAAAATATGCTAGAATCAAGAGAAAGGAGAATTATGCCGGAGTTGCCAGAAGTTGAAACTATCCGTCGTGGCTTGAAAGATTTTATTTTACACAAAAAAATCACCAAAATCGAAGTTTTTTGTGATAAATCTTTTCAGGGCCAGCCAGGCCAAGCCGAGAATCATGCTATTAAAGAGATTCGCCGTTTTGGCAAGGCTTTAATTTTAGATTTAGATAACGACACCTCGCTGATGATTCACTTGCGCATGACCGGACAGCTTATCTACGACGGAGCCAGGAAAGAGCGCTACGCCGCTGGCCACCCCAGCGATAATTTTACCGCTGAGCTTCCCAACAAGCAGACTCGTGTGCTTATAAAATTCACAGACGGCACTCTTTATTTTAATGATCAGCGCAAATTTGGCTTCATTAAGATTATAAGAACTACAGAAGTCGTAAGCGACCCTTTCATCAAAAAACTCGCCAAAGAACCCTGGGTTATGACGATAGATGAGTTTTACGACAAACTCCAAAAGCACAAAAACTCATGTATCAAAGCTACAATTTTAGACCAAACCATTATCTGTGGTTTGGGTAATATATACGCCGACGAATCACTTTTTGCCGCTGGTATCCACCCAGAGCGCCGCTCGGGTAGCATTACCAGAGAAGAAGCCGCAAAATTGCTCCAAGCCGCTTGCGACGTGATGGATAAATCTATCGAATCCGGCGGCTCCACTATGGCTACTTATGTTAAAGCGGACGGCACTAAAGGCGATTATCTAGAGAAATTTGCCCAAGTTTTTCATCGTGAAGGTCAGCCTTGCCCAAAATGTAGCACCGAAATTATTAAAATTAGGGTGGCTGGCCGCGGCACTCATCTTTGTCCACGCTGCCAGGAGCGAAACCATGATTAAAGTTTTCTACGGCGATGATCGTCAACGTGCTCAGCAGGAAATCGCTGGATTTCTAGGCACCAAAGATTACGAAATCATCGAAGGCGCCGACCTTACCGCCGCTGATTTCCCTAGCATTTTTCTGGGCAACTCGCTTTTTAGTAAAAAACGTGCCATCCTTATCCGCGACCTTACTACTAACAAACCAGCTTATGAAAAACTATCAGAATATCTCAATACTCCACATGATATCGCAATTCTAGAGCTTAAATTAGACAAGCGTTCTGCTATCTACAAATCGCTAAAAGATCAAATCGAGTTCAAAGAATTCACTCTGCCCAAAAATCCTAACTTCAACTTAGTGTTTGATATCTATCGAACCGCCAAACACGACGGTAAAAAGGCTGTTAAGATGCTGGAAAAAATCCAATCCGAAGAAGACCCCATTATGTTTTGCGGCCTTTTGATTTCTCAGGCCCTCAAAGATTTCAAAGCCCGTCAGGGAACCAAAGAAAAAAGAGCTCTCGCCGAGCTCTCTAAACTTGATCTAGATCTCAAATCTACTTCTTTGCCGTCTTGGCTTTTGGTGCAGTCGTTTTTGCTGCGGCTTTCTTCGTTGTAGCCTTGGCAGCTGGCTTTTTGGCGACAGTAGTTTTAGTAGTAGTTTTTGGCGCAGCAGTCTTGGCAACCTTTTTTTCCAACTTTACGCCAGCCTTTTTGGCGATATCATGTAGCTTTGCTTTGCGACGTGAAGCAGTGTTTTTCTTCATCAAATCCTTTTTTACGGCCTTATCATACTCAGATTGAGCTTTTGCAAGAGTCTCAGGAGTAGGATTCTTCTTAAAAGCCTTCAAAGCGGCTTTGATTGCTTTTTTGATTTCTACGTTATGCTCGGTGCGCTTTTCCGCCTGCCGGGCAGCCTTCTTGGCAGATTTAATAATCGGCATTTTCTTCCTATTTAGATTAAAAATTAATGACTTTTACTTATTATAACTCTTTTAACCGAAAAAGTAAAGGGGGAAGTCCCTAATAAAATCTTGCGGTTTTTTTAAGCTTATGCTAACATTTAACTATGGACCAAAATGCGGTTTCAACTAACCCAGTCACTCCGGCTTCGACAGCCCCAGTTTCTGACATCCCGACACCTAGCGTGCCAGTTTCTGATGCTCCAGCACCAAAAACGGATACTGACGAATCTAATATATCCAATCCAGCCGCTGCTTTTGCGCCGCCGGCTCCTGCTGTTGTCGAAAATTCGTCAGTAGTAACCCCAGACCTAGATTATGCCAATATCTCGAGTGATGCCCCGGCTGCCAGCACAGATTTGTCTACAGAAGTAGCTAAAAAAATCGCCGAATCGCAAAATGTCCTTGTAGCTTTGTCTAGTGACCCATCAGTAGACGAAATGGCCGCCGCTATTGGCTTATCACTTTTCTTAGACAAGCTTGGTAAGCGCGCCACCGCTATTTATTCTGGCTCTACCCCTAACGCGCTCGAGTTTCTAAAACCGGAAGAGACTTTTGAGTCCACCGCGGACACTTTACAAGATTTCGTCATTGCGTTAAACAAAGACAAAGCCGATCACCTTCGCTATAAGTTAGACGGTGATTACGTAAAGATTTTCATTACTCCATACAAGACCCGTATCGGTGAAGACGATCTCGAGTTCTCATATGGTGATTTCAATGTAGACCTTGTCCTTGCTCTTGATGTTGCTAATGGCATCGATCTCGATGCTGCTTTGCGTGAGCATGGCCGCATCATGCACGATGCCGTTATCGTGAATATTACTACTGGCAATCCTGGCAAGCTAGGCGAAATTGAATGGAGCGATAAATCTGCCAGCTCCGTGTCTGAAATGATCGCGAAATTACTTTATAGTGTCAGTGGTAAAGTCAAGCTCGAAAAAGAAGAAGCTACAGCCTTCCTCACCGGCATCGTTGCTGCGACTAATCGCTTTTCTAATGCCAAAACTACCCCAGATACTATGCAGATTGCCTCTCGTTTGATGGAGTCTGGCGCCAATCAGCAGTTAATTTCCCAAAATATCACTCCAGATATAGATAACGAGCTCTATTCGTTGCTCGGCGATAATGCCCCCAAGCGTGACAATGATCCTACTAAGTTAGATATCGAACACGGCAACGAAGAAAGCGCTGACGAATCCAAAGAAGTAGATGCCACTATTACAGAAGAGAATTCCACTTTATTGGACGATCTCAAGGCCGCCGAAGCTAGCCTCGCTCAAGCTGGTAGCGAGACAGTCCCAGACCTTAGCAATCAACCAGTCAAGCTAGACAGTGCCTCAACAGAGCCAACCGAACCTATCGAATCTCCAGGGCCTACCGCCTCAGTAGAATCTACCCCAACTTCAGACTTTAATATCCCTGCGCCGGTAATACCAGCAGAACCGGTAGACCCGGCCGAACCTGTTGCCGCACCAGGCCTAGACGAACCGTCTCTTCCACCAATTCTATCACCAGACGAAACCTTACCAGAACAAGAGGGAACTAATAAATCTGGCGACAAACCCGAAAAAGTTATCCAGCCATCTACTGGTGTAGATTTTAGCGCTCCAGACGAAGGCACCGAAAAATACGGCAAGATGTTAGAAGACGCCATTTCTAGCCTTGGCGAATCAGCCGCCGAGCCAACCGAGCCTATCATGAGCGACAACCCTGCTTCTACTATGGCTCCAACGGTAGCTTCTACTCCAGAAATTAACGGCGTTCCCGAGATGAATTATATGCCACTTCCAGGCGAAGAAGTTTTGCCTCCGCCACCAACTCCACCTATCGATATGAATACTCCAGCCACCGAGTCAGCTATGCCTACTGAGCCACTAGCTCCGATCGAACCAGCCGCTCCGGCTCCAGAGACTACACCAGAGGCCCCTACTTCGCTTGGGCCACAGCCAGCCATGCAAGACCAAGTCTATACCCCACAGGCTGCCGATCCGGGCGCGTTCAAGATACCAGGCATGTAACTATTGATTTTTTCAAAAAGTACTGTATAATTAATAACAGCTGGAATCGTAGCTCAGTTGGTTAGAGCGCTGCCCTGTCACGGCAGAGGTCGCGAGTTCGAGTCTCGTCGGTTCCGCCACTAGAATAAAATAAGTCCCAAGAGGACTTTATTTTTATCCTGGCAACTTTTTTACCCAAAATTTTCTCCTTGCATTTCTTCCTCATTTACCCTATACTTAATATAAGCATAAGGTCATAAATAGTTTACTATTTTAGGAGGTGTAATAAAGCCACTGTGTCTAAGTTTACTATTAACATATTAGATCCAAGTAGTCCAGTAGAACCTGATACTCCAGTACCGG
>JAFWJH010000001.1 GCA_017511645.1 Candidatus Saccharimonadota bacterium | reverse complement strand
TAGGTATAACATTGATTTTCGCCGTGTGTTCGGGTTGGTCAATACACCAGTCCACCACCATGCAAAGCCGAATAAGTATGTCTACTCGCCCCTCGGATGGAGAAGTCGCCCCTGCCCTGTCTGCAGTCTCGAACGCATCAATGGGCTTAGCGTACGTTGTCTTGCTCGGTAGTAGTCTAGCTTTCAGGACATAGTATTGGTGAAGTTGAATGTGTGTTCAGCTTTTTGTTGCACTGATAATATAATTCTTTTTTATATCATTGTTTCATACTTAAAGTATAAGCGTCTTGACTTCTACTGGTAGTTTGATATATTTGTAGTAATAAAATATTTAATTTAAGGAGTAATAAATGTCAAAAAGAACATCGTACGATATAATGAAATCATTTAGTTGGATTTACATTATTGTTGCTTTGTTTTATGCTATTGGCACAATAATTTGTTTTGCCATGCCAGAACTTCGCAATGGCTTGGAAGAAAGCTTAGGTGGTAACGATGGTATGATAAAACTTGGTGTTACAGCTGGGGTCACTATTCTACTCAACTTGTGGTACTTCTGGCTTGCAAGAAGGGTTGCGGCTAAGAAAAGCGACGGTGTGCTTTATGGAGTTTTGTTGATTTTGGGTATTGTTGGCGCTATTGTAACTTTCTTTACTACGAAGGCTGGTGTTACGAGCCTTCTGTCGATCGACTTTATTATTGATACAATAGGTCTTTATTATCTTGCTCAAGTGAGGAAAGAGAGTAAATAGTTAGTACATCTTATTGTCCCTCACCATAGGAATAAAAGAAGTCCCAATGGGACTTCTTTTATTTATTAAATTTTACTATAAATCGAGTATGATGATTTTGACTTTCGCAAATTATTTTCCATCCATTTTGTCTGCAAAGTTCCTTAGCAATAACAAGACCGAGGCCGGAGCCGTCTTTACTTTTGTCGGCTTGATAGAAGCGATCAAATATTTTTTCTTGATCTTCATTGTCATTGTTTTAAGCCACTGTGGTCCCAATAAAAGCCACATGGGCTTAAAAGTTCGAATCTCTTTGCCTGTATATTTATACCTCAGAACTCGCAAGGCATCAACACCGGGTAGTCTTTCTTAGGTATAACCTTGATCTTCGCCGTGTATTCGGGGTGGTCAATACACCAGTCCACCACCATGCAAAGCCGAGCAACAACGTCTGGTCGCCCCTTACCAACAGGGGAACCTGTGGAAATCCCGAATTTAATGATAAGGTCAGTTTTCAGATATTGTTTCATGTTCAAAGTATAAGCATCTTGACTTTATTGGTGGTTTGATGTATTACATAGTAATGTAATGTTTAACTAAAGGAGTAATAAATGCCAAAAAAGACATCGTATGATACAATAAAATCATTCAGTTGGGTTTATATTATTGTTGCTTTATTCTATGCTATTGGGGCAATTATTTGTTTTGCTATGCCAGAACTCCGTAACGGATTGGAGGAAAGCCTAGGCGGTAGCGATGGAATGATAAAATTTGGCATTACGGCTGGGCTTACTATTCTGTTTAATCTGTGGTATTTCTGGCTTGCAAGAAGAGTTGCAGCCAAGAAAAGCGACGGTGTACTATATGGAGTTTTGCTGATTTTGGGTATTGTTGGTGCTATTGTAACTTTCTTTACTACGAAGACTGGTGTTACAAGCCTTTTGTCGATTGACTTTATTATTGATACGATAGGTCTTTATTATCTTGCTCAGGTGAGAAGAGATAGTAAATAGCTAGGATTGTTCATTGGCCTCAGATGAAGTTTTTGTTTGGGGGTCGGATTGGCCAAAAATAAACCCCGCTCTGCAAGAGCGGGGTTTTGCATGGCTATAATGATAATAAAAATTTTGCCATACGGTTAAGGTTTTTGCTACCCATCATTGTTTTGACTCTTTCTCTCAAGCCTGAAGGCATGTCTGGAAGTAATGCGAGGATAGCTCGTCTTCTTCTTGATATGCTTTTTGAAGACAATTCTTCCACTGCGATGTTATTGATTCGATATGGAGCCAGTTCGCATTCCAGCCCTTTTACTATGATTAGTTTTTTTACTAATTTTGTGAACTCTGCTGCATATTCTGGCGAAATTGCTAATACGACTTCAACCGGAAGTCCATATTTTTTTGCCATTTTGTGACATTCTTCGCCATAGTCACGTCTAGCCGAGAAGTAATCTTTTACCAGTTTTACAGTTGCTTTGATTTCACCTTCTTTAGAGATTTCGACGCTTAAAATTACTGCATCTTTCGTGCCAACTACGCTATAAGCAAATTTTTTGTAATTTGAGTTTGGCAGTTGGATGCGTTCGGCAAATTTGATCTCTGTAGTTTTTTCTAATTCGGTTTGATCATCTAACAGTGGAGTCAAATTTTCTAAAAACATAGAACAACCTCCTAGCACTTTAACGTCTCGCGACGAAATAGTATCGCAGACGGAATTCTGCGACCCGTTCTAATAGTATAGTTATATGACTAGGACGGGGCGCAGAGTAAAATGATGGTTAGCTGAAGATTTAAGGTACAATATGAATGGTATTTCCTATTATACTATATATAGTGCTTTTTGTCAAAAATAGCCCCAGCCTACTATGTTTTTTAGCAAATAAGGCTGGGGAAGTATGGGGGAGAGGTGAATGGTTGTTTATTGGCTATTTTTAATGAAACGTTTCCATTCTTCAAGGAATTCGCCAACAGGCTCTTCTTCGTGTGCAAGTGGCACATAAAATTGCCTGTCGAATTTAAACCCGATAGATTCCAACTCGTCAAATATCCCTTTTCTATAACGTGTAATGAAAAGTTGATTATCAAAGACGAAACCAACGAGGCCGTTGTCACCGGGGCAGTATAGCCAATTCATCTTTTTCATGGTGCCAGCACTAGCGTCGATTATTGAATATTTTTTGTTCGAAGGCCAGTAAACTTGATAACCATCCTTGACTAAAAGTGAATTTTTAATAATCCCTTCTATATATGTTCCCATATTTTTCTCCACGTTTTACGTCCGCATGACGATAGGATATTGCGGTAGTTCCACAACTCATTTTGACAGCTAATGTTTTAGCGGCTAGAATGAGTTGTAGAATGTAGACTGTGGAGAATCGCTAAAGTACAACTCCGGAGAGTGTATTTATATTAATATATTATTGTATTGTTGTCAATGTTTTTTCTGAGGTGATATAATAAAAATATGATGAAAAAGATTTTGATTGCGACGACGAACCCGGGGAAGATAATGACTGCCAAGAAGATTTTGGCGAAGCTGGAATACGAGGGGTTATCTTTTGCGGATTTGGGGCTTGATTTGGAAGAGCCGGACGAAACAAAACTAACGGCGCAAGAGATCGCGGCAGAAAAAGCGCTAGGATATGCAAAACAATTTAAAGATTTGCCGGTACTAGCGAGAGATGATACGAATGTACTGGTGGGGGTAGCGGAAGAAGATGATCCGAAAAATCATAACAAAGAGTTTGTGGTGCGAAAGGCGGGGAAGTATACTGACGAAAATGGCGAAAGAGTATTCGCGGAGATTGCGCATAAATATGGTGGAGAATTGCCGGTGCGATTTGATTGGGGGTATGCGCTGGCATGGCACGAAGGTGATGAGATAAAGGTAATGTCGGCGCTAGCTACGACGGGGACAGAACGGACCAAAATAGTGGATAAGATTTCGGATAAAAAAGTACCGGGGTTTTGTTTTGCGCCGATATTGAAAGTATTGATTGATGGGGAATGGAAGTATGATTCGGAGCTGTCGGATGAGGATAGCTGGAAAGCGTATTGGAATACTCAGGCAGAGACGATCAAGGGCTTGATAGATCAGTGTAGTTGGTAGAGGTTGATTTTGCGGTGAGTGGCGAGGTAGTTTATTGATTAGGAGATATTCGCTGGCGTGATATAATGTAGTTATATTTAAGTGGAGGTGAATTATGTGTGGAATTGTGGGATATGTGGGAGATAAAAAAGCGCAAGGGTTTTTGATATCAGGGCTAAAACGATTGGAATATCGCGGATACGACTCGGCGGGGATAGTGACGTTAAATAGTGATGGCGAGGCGACGTTACTAAGAGCGAAGGGCAAAATTATAAACCTAGAAGAAAAACTTGCCAAAAACAAGCGTGACGACAAAATCGGCATTGGTCATACGCGTTGGGCGACGCATGGTGAGCCGAGCGAAGAAAATGCGCATCCGCACCAGGCTGGTGATATCTATTTAGTACATAATGGAATAATTGAAAACTACAAAGAGCTAAAAGAAACTTTGAAAGACCATAAGTTTCGGTCGGAAACTGATACCGAGGTGCTGGCGGCGCTAATTAATTCGTTTTATAAAGATGGGAAATACCCTTTGGCGAATGCGGTGGTACAGGCGTTGAAATTAGTACAAGGGACTTATGGAATTGCAGTGGTGTCGCGCCAGAACCCTGGCGAAATTGTAGTAGCGCGGAGTGGGTCGCCACTAGTGATAGGTGTGGGGAACGATGAAACTTTGATTGCAAGTGATGCGTCGGCACTAGTGGGACATACTAAGCGGGCGATTTATTTAAATGACGGTGAAGTGGCGTTACTCACCAAAAATAGTATTGAGATTAGGACACTTAACTCCGAGCCGGTGTCGGCAAAAGTAGAAGAGATTGAAACAAACCTTGCTGCGATCCAGAAAGGTGGCTATGAACATTTCTTGCTTAAAGAAATTATGGAGCAGCCAAAATCGCTGGCAGAGACTTTGCGGGGGCGAGTGGATGTAGGGAATGGTATGGTAAATCTAGGCGGGCCGGGTCTGACGGAAGCGGAACTCCGGAAAATTAAACATTTGATAATAGTGGGTTGCGGCACAGCGTATCATGCGGGGTTGCTGGCTGGGTATTATATTGAGCAATTTACACCGGAGATTACGATTGAAACGGTGATTGCGAGTGAGTATCGGTATCGGGCGGCGTATATTCCGAAAGATTCGGTGGCGCTGATTGTGTCACAGTCTGGCGAGACGGCGGACACGTTGGCGTGTCTGCGTGAAATTAAAAAGCAGGGAATTAAGACGATTGGAATAGTAAATGCGATTGGGTCGACCATCGCGCGGGAAGTGGATGGCGGCACATATGTACATGTGGGGCCAGAGATTTCGGTGGCGTCTACGAAGGCGTTTACTTCGCAGGCGATTGCGATGGTGATGTTTGGGCTGACAATCGCGCAGGCAAAAGGCGTGAAGCCGGGGGTTTTGAGGCCATACGTGGCGGAGATTGCGAAATTGCCAGATGAGATTGGTAAGGTGCTTGGTGATGTGAAGGATGAAGTGAAGAAGATTGCTGACAAATATGTGAAATACGACCACGCGATATATCTTGGGCGTGATACAGCTTATCCAACGGCGATGGAGGGGGCTTTGAAACTAAAAGAGATTTCGTATGTTGATGCGAATGCATATGCGTTTGGGGAGCTAAAACACGGGCCGCTGGCGCTAGTGGATGATAGGTTTTTTGAAGTGGCGTTTTTGCCGAAGGGGGCGCTATATGATAAGGCGGTGTCAAATGTACAGGAGGTATTGGCGCGGGGTGGGCATGTGATAGCGGTGACGAATGTGGAAGGGTTTGACATGCCGGTAGAGAATGTTGTAAAAATTACAACAGATTTGGAGATTTTTGCGCCGATTTTGATGAACTTGGTGTCGCAGTTATTTGCTTATTATATGACGACGGCGAAGGGGTATAATGTGGACCAGCCGCGTAACTTAGCTAAGTCTGTAACAGTGGAATAAAATAGAGATTTATTGTATAATTAGGATATGCGGAAAAAATCCGATTTTATTTTAAGATTTTGTTTGATTATAGGGGACGCGGTGGCATTAATATTGTCTTTTGCGGCGGCGTATTTTATACGGGTACACGTAGACCCTAGACCGTATGTATTTGAATCGCAACTTTTAGATTTTACTTTGACGATAATGTTTGTGGTGCCAATCATGTTGGTGATTTTGGCGTCGTTGGGGCTGTATAAGAAATCAATATTTTTGGGGCAGTCGCGATTTCCCGAAAGGATAAGGCTAGTACTGGCGGCGATATTGTCGGTAGCGGCTTTGATTGTGTATGACTTTTTTGTGGGTGAGAATATTTTCCCGGTGAGAGTGATGGCGCTAACGGCAGTAGCGTTGTGTTTTGCGTTTCTATTAGTAGAGCGAATTATTGTGAGGTTGATTATTCGGCAGATCTTTAAGAGTGATTATGTAGCAAAGCGCGTGGTGATTATTGGTAATAGTAAAAATACTGAATATTTGGCAGATTACATTGCGTCAGCGCCGGAGTCTGGATATAGATTGGCGGGAATTGTGGCAAATAGAAAATATATCCCGCGAGATTTAAAGACGCATCAATATTCGTCTCTCAAGGATGCTTTGAAAAAAGCGCGAGCGGATGTGATTTTTCAGACAGATGAGAAGTCGACGGAATATGTGTATAAGCAGGCGGTGACGCGGCATTTGTTGTATTATTTTGTGCCGAGCGAAACGGCATTGTCGTCGCATTTTGGTGAGTTGGAGCTAGTTGGCAATACTCCGGCGATGTTAGTAATGGCAACGCCGTTAACGGGCGGATATGCGGTGATAAAACGGGTGTTTGATATTTTGTTTAGTTTGGCGGGGATAATAATTGTGGCGATACCGATGGCGATGATTTGGTTGGTGTTGAAGTTGTCAGATTTTAAGCATTCGCCAATTTATGCGGACGATCGGTTGACGCAGTACAACCGGAAATTTAGGTGCTACAAGTTTCGGTCGATGAAGTCAGAATATAGTGGGATGACGGCGGAGGAGGCATTTATTAAAATGGGGAAGCCGGAGCTAATTAAAAAATATCGCAGAGACGGTGATTATCTAAAAGACGATCCGCGAATTACAAAAATTGGGCATTTTATTCGGAAGACTTCTCTGGATGAGTTGCCTCAACTATTTAATATTTTGAAGGGTGATATTTCGTTGATTGGGCCAAGAGCGTTGTTGCCGGGAGAGCTACGTGACTACGGTGATAGGTCGCTAATACTTACAGTAAAGTCGGGGCTGACTGGGTTTGCGCAGGTGAGCGGGCGGAGAAATATTTCGTTTGAAGAGCGGCGGGCGCTAGATATTTATTATGTGAGAAATTGGTCGCTAGGGTTGGACCTTGCGATTTTCTTTAAGACAATTGCGACGGTGTTTAAGGGTGAGGGGGCAAAGTGAAAGTCGCCCTGGTATGTGATTGGCTAACCAATGTAGGTGGGGCAGAGAAGGTTTTACTACGTATACACAAATTGTATCCGGAGGCGCCGATTTATACTTCGAAATACGACCCAAAGGGAATTGACTGGTTTAAGGATGCGGAAGTAAGAACCGGGTGGTTACAAAAGTTCCCGACGTGCCTACGTAGAGTGTTGGGGCCTTTGAGGCAGAGATATTTTTCGCATTTAGATTTGTCGGAATATGATTTGGTGATATCGGTAACAGGGGCGGAGGCAAAAGCTGTGAAGGCGCCAAACGGACTTCACATCTCTTATTGTCATGTGCCGACGCAATATTATTGGCAGATGTATGATGAGTATGTGAAAAACCCAGGGTTTGGAATACTTAATCCGGTGGTGAGGTTTTTCTTTCGGCTGTTAGTGCGGCCTTTGCGCAGAGCAGACCTCAAGGCGGCGCAAAGTCCAGATTATTATGTGACGATTAGCAAGTATGCGAAAGATGCTATAAAGAAATATTATGGTAGAGAATCGGTGGTGATACATCCGCCGGTGGAGATAAAAGATTTTGAGGCGAAGCGGGGAAATGGTAAGCCTGTGGAAAAGTATGTGGAAAACTCTTATATTGTGACGAGTCGGCAAGTAAATTGGAAAAAACTAGATCTTGCGGTGAAGGCTTGTATGATGACGCAGCGACACTTGGTGGTGATAGGCGAGGGACCGGAGCATAAAAAATTGGTGAAGTTGGCAAAAGATTCTGGTTTGGTGAAGTTTTTGCCACTGATGAAAAAGGAAAAGTTGGCGAAATATCTAGGCGTGGCGAAGGGGTACTTGTTCCCTAGTTTGGAGCCGTTTGGGATAGCGCCGGTAGAGGCATTGGCGGCGGGGTGCCCGGTGATAGCGTATGGAGTGGGCGGTGTGAGAGATTATGTGGAGGATGGCAAAAACGGGGTGTTGTTTGAAAAACAGACGGCGAAAGCTTTGGCGGAAGCGATTTTGAAATTTGAAAAAATGAAGTTTAGCCGGACGAAGGTGGCAAAAACGGCGGAAAAGTTTGGCGAAGATAGATTTGACACAGAGCTTAAAAACTTTGTAAAAAAAGTGGAGAAAAAGGGTGGTAAAACTCGTTAAAGTTTATAGATTTTTGGTGTATATTTTGCCGGCGGTGTTGTTTTTTTCTTATTGGCCGGTGATATCGCTGGGCGCAAGTGAGTCGATGAACTTTGAACTATCGCTGCCTTTGATATGGTTGGTGATTTTTGATGTCTTGGCGTTTTGGATTTTGGTGAAGAAGAAACTACTAAAAGGTATTTGGCGAAAATGGCTGTGGCTGCTGTTCCCTGTGTTTGTGAGTTTGTCTGTGCTGTGGTCTATGAATAGTTTGAGGGGGCTACTTACGGTGGGGATACTTTGGCTGGTGTATTTTGCGGGGTATGCGTTTTGGAGTTTAAGGAGTCTATTTTCGGAGTTTGGGTTTTTAGAGAAGTTTTGGAAAGTGTTTTTTGCGAGTGCGTTGGTGGCGTGTGGGTGGTGTCTATTACAATGTATATTAGATATTGCCGGAGTGCCGCGCGGGGTGAGTTTGGTGTGTGCGGGATGTACGTATCAGATGTTTGGGTTTCCGCATCCGAATGGGTGGGCGATAGAGCCACAATTTATGGGCAATTTGTTGCTCGCGCCAGCGATAACAAGTGCTTGGATGGTAATGCAGGATATTTGCAATGGTACTTTTCGGGGACGGGTCGCTCACGCCCGCCGTCGCGGGGTTCGCGCCCTCATTCTCGGTCGTAACCTCCGAAAGCCCCTCAAAATACCATTGCCAAATATCTTTAATTGTCACCTGTTATTAGTCGTCTTTATGTTTTTTGTTTTTGTAGCAACGATATTTTTGACATTTTCGCGGGGGGCGATATATGCTTTTGCGGTGTCGATGATTTTTATGACGGCGATGATGGTGGTACGAACGAAAAAGTGGAGAGTGATGTTGGTGTGGCCGGTGATTTTAGTGGCGTTTTTGTTTACTTTAAATTTGCAAGGAATGATGGCGGAGTTTGGCCCAACTAGCGATAATTATAGTACGGGCGTAGCAAAGGTTTTGAACCATTTGTCACTTGGAATTATTGACATTCGGGGTGGTGATGAGAAAAAAGTTTCGGAAGAAACGGACGCGCTTGTATCAGAAATAACAGAGGAAAATGTAGACAATGATGAAAAAAGCGAGGCGGTATTTGACGGCTATGTAGAGGAGTCTACTGATACCAGGCTGAGACTGTCTGGTGCTGCGGCGGAAGTATGGAAACAAGATTTTACTACTATGATGTTTGGAGTAGGTATTGGGGGGGCGGGGCAGGCGCTTTATGTAAATAAGCTGTCGCCAGCTCCAAAAGAAATTGTACAAAATGAATATGCGAGTTTGTTGCTGGAGACGGGATTTATCGGTGTGGCTCTTTTGATTTTGACAGTGGGGCTAATAGTTCGGGCGGTTTATCAAAACGAGATGGTGACGACATTAATCGTGGCGTATGCTATTACGCTGCTGTTTTTCTCGGGGTTACCTAATGTGCTACATATATACTTGTTGCCGGCGTTATTTATAGCGCTTTGCGGAAAAAGTTTGTATCATAAATAGTGGCGCCGTGATTCTTGTAAAACTGTTGTGAAGCTTCGCGACCATTACCGCAGGTAAACTCTAATTTGTTGCAACCTTTTTCTTGTCCCCATTTGATAATTTCATCCCAAAGAGCCGAACCGACACCTTTGCCGCGTATAGATGAGTCTGTGACAAAGTCTTCGAGATAAACGTTCTTGCGGATGATCGGCCCCATATGGATAGAAAGAGTAGCGATGCCGATGATTTTGTCGTCTTCTACGGCAATGAGCATATCGTGGTAAGGCGAGGCGATAAGCTCGTCGAACCATTCTTTTGAGATCTCGCCGCGATCCTTGCCGCTGCGGGAAAGCTGAATTAGTAATTGGCGAATTTGGTCGGCAGCTTCGGGCGTATATTTGTTTAGGCGTTTTATAATCATAAAAGTTCTCCTAATGATTTTTTAAGTTTGTGGGCGAGGTGGTTGACTTTGTCTTCGTCTTCGCCCCACATGGTGATACGAATTAGATCTTCGGTACCGGAAGGGCGGACAAGTAAGCGGCCCAAGATAGAATCTAGTTTTTTGCTATATTCTAGTAAAAGATCTTTGATTTTTTGGTTTTCTTTGAGGGCTTGTTTTTGGGCGGAATTAGCAGGGATATTAATCATGATTTGGGGAAGTTTGGTAATAGTCTTAGCGAGCTCGTCTAAGTTTTTGCCGGTCTTGACGACGACTTTAGAAAGAAGAAGAGCGGTAAGCATGCCGTCGCCGGTGATTTCGCCAGGTAATATAATATGGCCGGATTGTTCGCCGCCGAGCTGAATATTTTTTTCACGCATGGCGGCGGCGACGTTGGAATCACCAACAGAAGTGATCTCTAGAGTGATATTATTTTCTTTGGCCCAATTGAGAAGGCCTTGATTTGCCATTACGGTGGTGGCGGCGGATTTGAGATTAAGATATTTTATAAGGATGGCGATGATGTGATCGCCGTCTATAATATTGCCGTTTTTGTCTACTAGGAGACAGCGGTCGCCGTCACCGTCGAAGGCGACGCCGAAATCCAGGTTTTTGTCTTTAACGAGATTTTGGAGGGATTCAAGATGAGTGCTGCCGCAATCTTTGTTAATCTCAGTATTGTAATTAGCGTTGACATTGATAAGGTCGACTGTGGCGCCGAGTTCTTCGAAGATAGATTTATTTAGGGCGCTGGTAGCACCGTTGGCGCAATCTAGGCCGAGGTGAAGATTAGAGAGATCTATATCGCTAAGATAATCTTTAAGGTGATTTTTGTAAAGATCTACAGCATCGTCGTGGAGACTTTCGCGGATACTGGGTGAGATGGTAGTATAAGACTGGGGATTTTCGAGAGATTTTTCGATAGCAGCGCAACCTTCGTCGCAAAGTTTTTGGGTGCCGTGAGGGCCGAGCTCGAAGATCTTGATGCCATTGTCGGTGTAAGGATTGTGCGAAGCGGTGACGTCTATTGCGATATCAAAGCCCATTTTATTAAAGCAGTAATTAATGGCTGGGGTAGGCAGGACACCAACATTGGCATATTCGATGCCAAAAGTTTCGAGGGCGGTTTCGAGATCGGCGAGTATCCATTCGGTAGACTCGCGAGTGTCGCCACCGATTAAAACTTTGATATTATCACTGGTGTAATCAATTAAACCCTTGATGATAGCGGTGAGAAAATCTGGAGTGAATTGGTCGGCTTTGCTGCGAATGCCGTCGGTGCCAAAATATTTCATGGTTTAAGCCTCGTATAATTTTTTAATAACATCGATAGTGAGGATAACATCTGCTACGGTGCTGCCACGGGAGAGGTCGGCAAGGGGCATTTTAAAGCCCTGAATGATGGGGCCAGCACAGGTAAAGCCGCCGAAACGTTCGAGAGATTTGTAAAGGATGTTACCGGAATTAAGGTCGGGGGTGATAAGGATATTGGCTTTACCTTGGAGTGGGGAATCGGGAGTTTTCTTGGCGGAAATAGTTTCGTCGATTGCAGCGTCGAGTTGCATTTCTCCATCGATTATCCAGTCGGGGTGATTTTGGTGAATGTTTGTGATGACGTAAGAGATTTTTTCGAGATCGGGGTTTTTACCGCCGCTACCTTTGGTAGAGTAGGAAAGCATGGCGATTTTGGGTTGCTCACCGAAATATTTTTCGTGAGTCTTAGCGGTATCTTCGACTATAGTATAGAATTGCTCTTTGGTTGGGAGTTTGTTGACGCCGCCGTCGGCAAGAGTGAGATGAAGCCCACCTTTTTTACAAATAAAGCAACTAGAAAAATAGCTAGATTGTAGCGGCAGATGGTTTTTGTAGGAAATGAGGACGTCGCGCGATGAATAATCGAGACCGGAAATCATAGAGTCGGCTTGGTTCTCATTTAGCATTGCGGCGGCAACGTCTAGGTTTGGTGCAGGCAAAAACTCGACGTTCGGGAAGTTTTTGATAGCTTCCGCAGCCGTCGAGTTTTCTAGTTCTGGAAATACGATTTTCATATCCCCATTATAACATGTTATTTGTCTACTACTTCGCCTTCGACTGGTTCGTCGTCAGAAGACTTGTCGCCCTCTTTTGGTTTGGCATCTTCGGCCGAAGCTTGATACATTTTTGCACCGATTGGCATGATTTTGTCAGAAAGCTCTTTGGTAGCAGCTTCGTATTTATCTTTGTCGGCTTCAGTGTCGTTTAGGACTTTTTTAGCTTCTTCGACAGCTTTTTTGACAGTTTCTTTGTCTTCGTCGCTGATTTTATCTTTGTATTCATCAGGCATTTTTTCGGCTTGGTAAATAGTGTTTTCTAGGTGGTTTTTTGCATCGATGCCTTCTTTTTTCTTTTTGTCTTCTTCGGCATGAACTTCGGCTTCTTTTTGAGCTTTTTCGATATCTTCTTTGCTCATATTGCCAGAGTTTTGGATAGTGATAGATTGCTCTTTGCCGGTGCCCTTATCTTTGGCGGTAACGTTTAGGATACCGTTGGCATCTAGGTTGAAAGTAACTTCAATTTGTGGAACACCACGTGGGGCTGGCGCGATGCCATCAAGGATAAAGCGGCCGAGAGATTTGTTATCTTTGGCAAATTCGCGTTCACCTTGTAATACATGGATCTCTACTTGTGGTTGGTTGTCGCTAGCGGTAGAGAAAACTTCGGACTTGGAAGTGGGGATTGTAGTATTGCGGTCGATTAATGGAGTGCGGACGCCGCCCATGGTCTCAATGCCGAGTGTAAGTGGAGTAACATCAAGAAGAAGCACGTCCTTGACATCGCCCTGAAGTACACCACCTTGGATAGCGGCACCAACGGCTACGACTTCGTCTGGGTTGACGCCTTGCATCGGGTCTTTACCGAAGAGGTTTTTAACTTTTTCTACTACAGCTGGCATACGAGTCATGCCGCCGACCATGACGATTTCATTGATATCTTTGGTATTTAACTTGGCGTCTTGGAGGGCTTTTTCTACTGGGCTGGCGAGGCGGTCTAGTAGAGGCTTGACTAGCTCTTCAAGCTTGGCGCGAGTAAGCGTATACTCGAAATGTTTTGGGCCATCGGCGTCGGCAGAAAGGAAAGGAAGGTTGATGTCGGTGCTGGTGCTAGACGACAGTTCTTTTTTGGCTTTTTCGGCTTCGTCTTTGACGCGTTGCATAGCGGCAGCATCACCTTTGATATCGATACCGGATTCTTTTTTGAACTCGTCTACTAGGAAATTAACGATAATGTTGTCGAAATCTTCACCGCCGAGATGAGTGTCACCGTTGGTGGAGAGAACCTCAAATACACCATCGCCGATATCCATAATAGATACGTCGAAAGTACCACCACCTAGATCGAAGACGGCAATTTTTTCGTCTTTTTTACCTTCTAGTCCGTAAGCGAGTGCTGCGGCAGTAGGCTCGTTGATGATACGTTTAACTTCGAGGCCAGCGATTTTACCGGCGTCTTTGGTAGCTTGGCGTTGAGAATCGTCAAAGTAGGCAGGCACTGTAATGATAGCTTCGGTGACTGGTTCGCCGAGAAAAGCTTCGGCGTCGGCTTTGATTTTGGACAAAATCATGGCACTGATTTCTTCAGGAGTGTATTCTTTGCCGTCCATTTCCACAGCTACACCGTTGCCTTTTTTGACAATCTTGTATGGACTAATTTTGGTATCGCGTTGGACTTCTTCGTCGTCAAATTTGCGGCCGATCAAACGTTTGATGCCATAAATGGTGTTTTTGGGGTTAGTTACACGTTGACGCTGAGCAACTTTGCCTACGAGGCGCTCACCTTTTTTGGTGACAGCGACTACTGATGGGGTAGTGCGGTCACCTTCGGCGTTGGTGATAACTTCGGGTTTGCCGGCGACCATATAGGCAAATGCACTGTTAGTGGTGCCAAGGTCAATACCGATGATTTTTGACATGTTTTTCTCCTTTTATTAGTTCTAATGTCTGGCACTCGTGTGTAGTGAGTGCTAATATATCTCTATTGTAGCAAATTGGCACTCGTGTGTCAATAGTGCCAATATAGAGGTGGGTTATTTTTTTGTATATCGATATGTTATAATACAGACATGGCAATTGAGAGGTTAGTAGAGCCAACGCTGGCGGAAGATAATTCTGAGGAAGAGAAGATTGAAATAACTTTGAGGCCAACTAGTTTTAAGGAATATATTGGCCAGGAGCATCTGAAGAATAATATAAAGCTAGCAATAGAGGCGGTGAAGAAGCGTAACGACGGTACTACGTTAGATCACGTATTATTATATGGTCCGCCGGGGCTAGGTAAGACGACGATGGCGGGCGTGATAGCGCACGAGTTAGGCGCGTCGTTAAGGGTGACCAGTGGGCCGGCGATAGAACGGGCGGGGGACTTGGCGTCAATCTTGACGAATTTGAAAGATGGCGACGTGCTGTTTATTGACGAGATTCATCGGTTGAGGCGAGCGGTAGAAGAGGTGCTCTATTCGGCAATGGAAGACTATAAGCTGGATATCGTGATAGGCAAGGGCCCGGCGGCGCGTTCGGTGCGGTTGGATTTGCCGAAGTTTACGGTGATAGGTGCGACTACGAGGACGGGTTCTCTTGCAGGGCCGCTAAGGGATAGATTTGGGATTATTCATCGGCTGGAGTATTATAAAGAGCCGGAAATCGAGCAGATTATTAATCGTACAGCAGGGATATTAAATACCAAAATTGTGCCGGAGGCGACGAAGCTTTTAGCAACAAGGTCACGTTTGACGCCGCGGATTGCGAACCGGATTTTTAAGCGGGTGCGGGACTTTGCGGATGTGAATGGTGATGGAATTATTGAAAAGACTGTGGCTCAGGACGCTTTGAAATTAATGGAAGTGGATGAACTGGGGCTAGATCCAGCAGATCGAAATATGTTACAGTTGATGTACGAGAACTATGGTGATAGGCCAGTGGGATTAACGACAATAGCGGCGTTAACTGGCGATGAAGCGGCAACAATCGAAGATTATTATGAGCCGTATTTATTGCAATTAGGCTTGCTGGCGCGAACACCAAGAGGGAGAATGGTGACCGAAAAGGGAAAACGACATTTACAAAAATTTCAAGATAAGTTATGATGACAAAAAGGAGTTGTTATGGATAAATCTCTAGCAAAAATTCGTCATGAACGAAGTAAAAAAGATTTTCCTGGGCTGAAACTTGAAGATGATGAGTACGTAGAGTTTGCTTTTCGGCGGGCGAAGACGTGCTTAATCATGATTCTAATGGGCATATCGGCTAGTTTGACAGTAGTGCTCTTGGCGTTTTTGTTGGTGCTGATGGGGCAATCTGCGCTGGATGAGATGGGAAAGAATTATTTGTTTATTATTTTATTTACTTTGCTGGCGGTGGCGATTGTGGCGGGGGTGATAGCGCTGATGATTTATCAGGGGAATAAACTGTTTATCACGAATAGACATGTGATTCAGATGGTGATGACGTCGCCGGTGGTGAGTTCGATTAATATTATTGATTTAGGTTCGGTGGAAGATGCGAGTTTCCGGCGAAACAGTTTGATGGAAAACTTATTCCACTATGGAACTTTGCGGCTATCTACGGTGGGAGATGAAACGACGTATACTTTTAAGTATTCGGATGTGTCGGGGGAAGATTTAAAGGCTATAACTAAGTTGATTTCAAGTGCGAAAAAAGAGGTTAAAAAAGGTAAAGACTAGTTGCGGTTGTATTTGATGTAAGCGTCTTCTTTTTCGAGGTCGGCTTTTAAAGTATATTCTTTACATTTGCCATCGGTGCAATTGGCTGGTTCGTAGGAATAAGAGCTAGCTGGATCACCGAGATTAAAACCGAGTGGGTCGGTCCAGAGGGCGGGATCGATAACTTTGATATTGTCTTCAGAAATAGACTCTGGGTAGTATTTGTGGTCTTTGTAAAAACTTTCTTCCAAAGCGTAATACATGGCATTGATGGCAGTTTTACGGTCTTCGTCGCGTTTCATGGCGTCGAGGTTGGACTTTTGAATGAAAAAGAGAATAAGGAGTAGCGACGCAAAGGTGGCGACGATGATGATTTCGAGAACAGTAAAACCTTTTTTAGTTGTCATGCTTTCATTATAACATGTTTTTGTGGTATAATGATGGAAGTTGGTACCGTAGCTCAGCTGGTTAGAGCGTGGGACTCATAAGCCCAAGGTCGGTGGTTCGACCCCACCCGGTACCACCATTTTTTGTAGTAAAAAATACCGGAAAGTATCCGGTATTTTTAAAAAAGGTTTTTATCCTTGGCAACGATATAATGGTCGCCATGTTTATCGATCGCTAAATATAGCCCTGGAGGGGAGTTGCGATTTAGGCCAAGTTCTTCTCTTAACCATTTCGGTATAGAAACTCTATACTTTTTGTCGACCTGGTTGCCTATTGAAGTCCCGGGTAAATCATCGGCATTTATGATTTTAATAGCTTTGCCCTCTTCATTAACTGTAAATATAACTTTTTCTGGGGTTTTCGTGAAAAAATTATGAACAGAAATCCTCCATTGGGGATCGATTTTGATACGACTAACAATGTACTTCTTGTCCATACTAGCACCTCCTATGGATAGTCTATTACATTATAGCATATTTTATATAAAAAATCAAGTTTTGGTACACTCGACACGACTCGAACGTGCGACCTTCTGGTTCGAAGCCAGATGCTCTATCCAGCTGAGCTACGAGTGCAGGCGTTGGTACGCCCGACCAGAATCGAACTGATATCATTGGTTCCGGAAACCAACGTTCTATCCGTTGAACTACGGGCGCATGGATAAATTATAACATATTATGGGGTAGCGATAAAGCGTAAGCTCTGGGGTGGGGGTTGAAAATATGTTGCCGACGTGCTAGAAAAGCCGCATGATAAAGATGCTTGGGAAGACTTTACATCAATCATATTTCGTGGTGGCGATGTGTGTAGGCGTGGTGATGGGCACGATATTGGCGCTGGTGTTTAGGATCAATTTTTTCGCGTCACCGGTATGGATAGGCTTAGCGGCGGGACTAATGTTTTTTACATATTTTCAACCAAAGTTAGTTTTTGTAGTGGTGGCGCTTTTGGCGGGGATGATTTTAGCGTTTTTTAGGAGTTCGGAAGAATTAAAAGGCGAGAGCTATATTCAGCAATTTTATGGGCAGACGGTAGTAGTAAGTGGAGTGATAGATGGTGATCCGGAAACAGACGAAAGTGGTACGAAGTTCAAATTAAAGGATCTGAGATTTGGCGAGAATAGTGAGTATGTCACGCGGGGCAATTTGTATATTTCGGAATACAAAAACGAAAAATTGGCGCGGAGCGATAAGGTAGTTTTATCTGGTAAATTAGCGATGGGATTCGGTACATATGTGGGATATATGTATAAGCCAGAAATCAAAAAATGGGAACGGCCTGAACCAGGTGACTGGGTCTTAGGGGTACGAAATTGGTTTGCGGGAAGGGTAGAAAAATTGGTACCAGAGCCGCAGGTAAAACTGGGACTTTCGTATCTACTTGGGATGAAAGCTGGGTTACCGGATGGCTTAGACGAAAAATTGCGGACGGTGGGACTAGTGCATATCGTGGTGGCGAGTGGGGCGCATCTTTCTATATTAGTGGAGATTGCGCGAAAGATTTTTGGGAGACTGTCGAGGTTTAGCGGTCTTTTGTTTTCGGTGATTTTTGTGGTGTTTTTTATGGCGATGGTAGGGTGGACACCATCGATCATGCGGGCAGGAATTATGACGATTTTGACGCTTATGGCGTGGTATGTGGGGCGGAGGTTTGAGCCGTGGCGAATGATTTTGATTGTGGCGGCGGGGACTTTGCTGGTAAACCCAATGTTTGTGATTAATTTGGGGTGGCTGTTGTCTTTTGCGAGCTTTGCTGGGATTATGGTGTTGGGGCCGAGACTTACTAGGTTTTTCTATGGAGCGAAAAAGCCAGGATTTGTGGCGGAAGTGGTGATTACTACGGTGGCGGCGACGTTGATGACGTTGCCAATAATTTTGTATTATTATGGGACGGTGTCGCTGATTTCGGTGGTGGCGAATTTACTGATTTTGCCAACTTTGCCGTATGCGATGGGGCTGGTGTTTTTGTCTGGAGTGGTGGCAGGCGTGCCGGTCTTAGAAATAGTGATGGGGTTTGTGGCGACGAAGTTACTAGATTTTCATATTGCAGTGGTGGAGTTTTTTGGAGGGATGAAAAGTTTTTTGATAGAAATAGAGTCATACCAAGTGTGGGTGTTTGGGGGCTACTTATTGATTTTGGTCCCAATACTGATTGGACTTATTAAGCAAAAAATGGTAAAATTAAGGGAAGAGAATTATTAAATAACTTGGAGAGATTATGTCTGGACATAGTAAATGGGCGACGACCAAAAGGCAAAAGGCCGTAGTAGATGCCAAGCGTGGGGCGCTTTTTACAAAAATTGGGAATCAAATTGCGATTGCGGCGCGTGGCGGTACAGATCCAGCGATGAACCCGAGCCTTGCGATGGTGCTGGAAAAGGCGCGCCATGCTAATATGCCAAAGGCGAATATTGAACGAGCGATTGCGAGAGCGGCAGACAAGTCGGCGGCGGCGTTAATTGAGGAGGTCTATGAGGCTTATGGACCAGGCGGGGTTGGTATAGTGATAGAGGTCGCGACGGATAACAAGAATCGTACAATGCCGGAAGTGCGCCATACTTTAGATAAGGCCGGTGGGCGAATGGCGGATCCGGGTAGCGTGATGTTCCAGTTTACTAGAAAAGGCGTAATTGAGATTACTGAGAAAAACGAAGACGCAATGATGGCGGCTTTGGAAGCAGGTGCGGAAGATGTGGTAGAAGAGGAAGATGGCAGCGTAGTATATACGGCGGCTTCGGATTTGATGAAAGTGCGCGGAGCTCTAATTGAGGTAGGTTTGACCGTAAATTCGGCAGAGTTACAGTATGTTCCGAATAATTATGTGCCAGTAGAAGGTGAAGTGGCCGAAAAATTAGAGAAGCTACTAAGTGCGATAGACGATCTTGATGATGTGACGAATGTTTACACAAATGCAGAGTAAAAATGCAACGTAATAAAGAAATTGTCAGAATTAGTATTTACGGGATTTTGGTCAATTTAGTTTTGGTGGGCTTTAAAGCCGTAGTGGGGCTGATTGCAAATTCTATTTCTATTATTTTGGACGCGGTAAATAATTTGACGGACGTATTATCGTCTGTAGTAACGATAGTTGGGCTAAGATTAGCAACCAAAAGGCCAGATCGTAAACATCCGTTTGGTTATGGTAGAGTAGAATATTTTTCGGCGGCAGTGGTGGCGACGATTGTGCTAGCGGCAGGGGTGATGGCATTTAAAGAATCAGTTGAAAAGATTATTATGCCAGAAGAGGCGGATTATTCGGTAGTGTCGCTTGTGATAATTGCAGTGGCAGTACTGGTAAAGTTTTTCTTTGGGCGGTTTGTGAAACGAAAAGGAGAGGCACTGACCTCTGGGAGTTTGGTAGCGAGTGGGGTAGATGCGATATCGGATGCGGCACTTTCATTATCGGTGTTGGTGGGGGCAGTGATTAGTTTTATTTGGCATATTAGCTCGGAAGGCTATATCGGTATATTGATTGCGGTGATGATTGTCAAGACAGCCGTAGAGATTATGCGCGATGCGGTAAACGATTTGATCGGTGTGCGGGTAGATGACGAGACAATTGCTAAGGTAAAGAAAACAATCGAAAAATTTAGTGAAGTGCAAGGGGTATATGATTTGGCTTTGCATAATTATGGACCAAATAAAATTATCGCAAGTGCGCATATACAAGTGGGTGATGAATTGCACACCAGGGAAATTCATCGGCTTTCGCGACAGATAGAGGTACAGATTTATGAAAAGTATGGCATTATTTTGACATTGGGTGTATATGCGGCTAATGAAAGTGGTAAATACAAAAAGATGAAACAAGAGGTAGAAGCTGTAGTGAAAGAATATTCTACGGTGGTACAGATGCATGGATTTTATGTGGATGAGGAAGTGAAAGTGATATCTTTGGATCTAGTTTTTTCGTTTGAGGAAAAGGATGCAGTGACGAAGATGCGAGAAATTCAGAGAAAGATCAAAAGACTGTATTCTGGATATAAGGTATATATTGTACTGGATACTGATATTTGACATTTTAGCATAAGTGTGATATAGTTGAGGTGAGGGGGATTGATTTTGAGTGCTTTAATATGCTATAATAATCGGTGGAAAGGTGGCCGAGTGGTTGAAGGCACTGGTCTTGAAAACCAGAGATGGAAACATCCGCAGGTTCGAATCCTGTCCTTTCCGCCACAATAAAAAGAAACCCCGTAGGGGTTTGTTCTTATTGTGATGAGGATAGATTCGAGCCAAGGTTCGCATCGAGCGCGAAGCACGAGATTCCCGTATCCTGTCCTTTCCGCCACAATATGATATAATTTAATGGACGCTAGTCTATTTTTTATTGGAAGGGGGTGAAATTATGAATAGCGTAGGACCTTTTACGCCTGGTGATGCATTTCGGGCTCATAAGGCCTTGGTGCCTGAAGAAGTCTATGAGGCAGTCAATAGATTGTTGGCTGAAAAATTTGATAACCGTGAAATAAAAATTTATCAAGCAGAAGTCATTAGTTTGGTTTTGGGTCTAATGAATAGAGATTGTAAACCTATTTCTTATATTGATGTGTTTGAGAAAGGCTTGCTTAATAAAATAACAGATGAGTATCGTAGGGCTGGTTGGGATGTAGAATACTATGTCGATAGCAAAAAAGATGCTTATTGGATTTTTAAAAGACTCAACAGGAGAGTTAACACCAAATAGATTTTTAATAAGGCGTAAAGTTTGGTGCCGCGAGTCTCGCGGCACTTTTAATTGATTTCGATTTCGTTTGGAGTGATGTGAAGGGTAGAGCCCGGGGTAGCGTGGCCAGATAATATAGCGGCGGCGACGATATTTTCCACGGTCTTTTGGACGATGCGACGCATAGGGCGGGCGCCCATTTTGGGATCGTAGCCTTTGTCGATCAAGATTTGTTTGGCTTCAGGGTTGACGGTGACGGAGATTTTTTGCGGTTCGAGAGTTTTATTAGTGGAGGCGATGATGAGGTCTAGGACTTGAAGTAGATCTTCTTTGGACAGAGGCTTAAAGAGGCAGATTTCGTCGAAGCGATTGAGGAATTCGGGTTTGAATTCACCGCTAGAGATGAGGTTTTCGATCAAGGCTTCTTTAAAGTCGTTAATTTTTTCGCCAGCAGTGATTTTGTCACGAATTTCGTTGGCGCCGGCGTTGGAAGTGGCAATGATGATAGAATCGCGGAAGCTGATTTCGCGGTTTTTTTCGTCGCGGAGGATGCCTTCGTCTAGTACTTGTAATAATGTGGTAAGGACTGAGGGGTGGGCTTTTTCAATTTCGTCTAATAACACGACGGAAAAGGGCTGTTTCATGACCTGGGCGGTGAGGCTGAGGCTATCTGAAGCGCCGTCTTTGATAAGGCGTGAGACGTCGGAAGCAGCAACGAATTCGTTCATATCTAGGCGAATGAGGTTGCCTTCGCCGCCAAAATAAACTTCGGAGAGGGTTTTGGCGAGCTCGGTTTTGCCGACACCGGTAGGGCCAAGAAAGAGAAAAGTACCGATAGGACGACTTTGGTTTTTGACGCCGGCGCCAGCGCGGCGGAGGGCGTTTGAAACGGCAGAGACAGCTTCGACTTGGTCAATCATGCGGTCGTGAATGAGAGATTCGAGATTGAGGAGCTTGGCACGGTCTTCTTCGTCGGAGGCGACTTTAACTTTGACGCCGTAAGATTTTTCAACGGCGGTCTGGACAGACTCTGACGTAACGACATTATTGATGGCATAACTGGCGGCAGATTCGAGTAGTAACTTGGCTTTACCAGGCATTTCTACATCATGAATATATTGCTCGCTGAGACGATAAGCTTCGGTGAGAGATTTGTAAGTGTAGATGACATTTTTTTGATATTCAAAGAAGGGAACTTGGTCCATGAGAATCTTGAGAGTTTCGGTGCGATCAGCGGGTTTAACGACAATTTTGTTGAGAGTATTAGCAAGAGCTGGGTTTTTGGCGGAGATTTCGAGGAACTTTTGATCGTCCATGATAAGAACTATTCGGATACGACCGGCTTCGAGTACGGGGACAAGTAAATTGGCGATATCCACTGAGCCGGGTCCTTCTTCAAAGAAAAGATGGGCATTGTCTAGGCAGAGAATAATGTTTTTGGCGGAATAGATTTCGTTGAGGATGCTGATAATGAGGTATTCTAATTCACCATCGTTTTTGGCTGCAGAGATGAGACTGGGTGCATCTAGGGAATAGATTTGGCGATATTTGAGAGAATGTGGGATTTTGGTGTCGGCGTTCATAAGAGTTTCGGCAAGCGAGTTGACAATAGTGGAGCGTCCGGAACCATAGGCTCCGACCAGAGCAACATTTTGGCGGCCACCGTGAGTAAAAGTATCAATAATTTGATTAATGATTTTAGTATGGTCGGCTTGTTGAACTTTGGTATGCGAGCCGGAATAGCGTTCGGATAAATTGATTGCAAAACGTTGCAGAGTGGGGGTGTAGCCAAAAGCGAAGTCGCGGGCAATACCGCCGGAACGAATGGTTTTTTTGGTGTTTTTGACCATACCATTAAGATAGTTAAACCAAATAATGCCTTGATGGAGATCCGCCATGGTGAGCTTCATTTGGTTTAGAAGTAATTCATAATTTGGAAGAGTAGAGATAATAGCTACGGTAAGCACAGCGCCAGTGATTTCTTCTGAATCGGTGACTTCACGGATATCATGGGCTGCAGCATAGATTGGTTCGGTAGCAGCAGGGAGAAATTCTATGATTTGATTGAAAAATGGAATAGGTAGGCCAAAGCGAGCCATGATAAATGAACCGCTGCGAGTCTTAGGGAGTATTTTGATTAGGTTGGCAGGGGTGGTATTTTCAGAGAGCGAAAGCAGGAGGCTTTCGGAGATGAGGTCGGTGAAATTGTCGGTCTTGCCGATGTTAATATAGGAAAGCGCGTTTTTGATCCAGTAAATCAGCATGGCTGGTAAGACGGAGAAACCTATTGGGGTCCAGCCGATACTTTCTTTGAGATACAAAAGAGCGCTGCCGCCAAAAAGTAAAGCGATAAAAATGACAAGATTTAGCACCAAGACCGCCGGGCTATTTAGGATGCGTTTTTGGTAAGCTTTTTTGACGCGAGGGTTTTTGGGGTCGAAACTGTTTTTCATAGGATGACTCCCGCGATGCTTAGAATAATACCAACAATTGGCAAAAGTGGGATGACTGGCCACAAGATAATCAATATAAGGCTAAGGATGCTGCCAAGGATGATAATGACAGTGCCGATGATGAGCAAAATCAGTCTAGAAATAAAGCCGATAAGGCGGGAAACAAGCCGGTCAATAAACATGTGAAACTTGAGGTCGAGAGAGGTAGTACTAGTGGCGGACTCGGCAGAGATTTGGCGGTAAGGTTTGAAAAGGGTGCGAACGAGTGAGTCCATCGAGAAAAAGTCGGTGACACCAGAAAGCCAAGTGCGGATTTTGGCGATGAAGACTTGCCACCCTTGAGAATACCACCAGAAAAACATTTCGGTAATAGCCATAAGGATATTATAACATATTGATTTTGCGACTGGAGATTTTCATATAGATGTGTTATAATGTGGATATGGCAAGAAAGTTTAAAATGAAGGTGGTTTCAAAACAAAACCGCAACAATAATCACAAACACAGTGATAAGCGCAAACATCCACGATTAAAAAATGGTCGCTAAAGAAACCTGAGGAGGGTTTCTTTTTTTGTGCGCTGATTAAAATGCTTGTGGTATAATATTAGATATGGATGAAAATGAGATCCAGCTAAAAAGACGTGAAA
Organism: Candidatus Saccharimonadota bacterium; assembly: GCA_017511645.1. Lineage (GTDB taxonomy): Bacteria > Patescibacteriota > Saccharimonadia > Saccharimonadales > Saccharimonadaceae > Nanosyncoccus. The sequence continues at coordinate 46,455 of JAFWJH010000001.1, read as the reverse complement.
ACGAAGAACAAGCGACAGCGGGTCGGGCGCGGATATTGGGTTTGCCGTATCTTGACACGAGAGATTTTGAAAATGAGATACCTTTGGTGCCGAACTTACTCAATATTCAAGAAATGCACCAAGACTTTATCATCCCTTTACAAAAGGGTGGCGGTGAAGAGCATTATCAATTTATGGTGACGAGCCAGACACCACGTACGTTGATTGAGAAGATGCGGCAGGAATATACCGATAAGGGCGAGAAGGTTGATTTTTTCTTGGTTTCAAACTCGGCATATAAGGTGTTTATGCTGCGTTATGATCCTCCAAAGGTGATAGAATATGATGATATAAAGATTGCAGGTGATGGTGATAGTGAGACGATTGCAAGCGTGTCTAAGACTCTCAGTGCGGTGTCTACGGAAAAGGTATTTGATTTTTTGCTAGATCAGGCGGATAAGTTGGGCGCGTCGGATATTCATATTGAGAATATGCGTGATGAAATACGGATTCGGATGCGGGTAGACGGATTGCTTCACCCAGTAGCGGATGTTGATAAAGATAGGTATCGGATATTTATGGGAGAGTTGTCGTCGCGAGCTAATGTGTCGATGGCGTCGAATAAGCCACAGTCTGGGCATATGCAAAAAGAGGTTCATCGTGACGGAGCGACTCATCTACTTAATATTCGTGTAGAGACGATCCCTACGATGTATGGGCAGGATGCGGTGCTGAGGTTGTTTAATTTTGACGAGACTTTACTTAACTTAGATTTGTTGGGACTGTCTAAAGAAGAGCGAGCTGAGATAGACGAAGTGATTTCGCATCCGCGTGGGCTAGTACTGATGGTAGGCCCGACTGGTTCGGGTAAATCTACGACGCTGTATTCTATGCTAAATGCCTTGAATACGCCAGATAGGAAGATTATTACTTTGGAAGACCCGATCGAATATGGTATTACGGGTATTTCGCAAATTCCGGTGAATACAAATGCAGGTGGGTCGTTTGCGGAGGGGCTTCGGTCGGTCTTGCGACTAGACCCGGATGTAGTGATGGTTGGCGAGGTTCGTGATGCCGATACGGCAAAGACGGCGATTCAAGCGTCGATCACTGGGCATTTGGTATTGTCGTCTTTTCACGCTAATTCTACCAGTGCGGCGTTTTCGAGAATGATAGATTTGATTGGTGTGAATCCGATTTTTGCTAGCTCAATAAGATTAATTGTCGCGCAGCGGCTGGTAAGAAAACTGTCGGATACGAAAAAAGCGCGCCCAGCTACTGAAGCAGAGCGAGATTATATTCGTGAAGTGATGGAAGGGGTGGATGCAGATATTTTGTCAGATTTTGATATGGAAAATCCATTGCTATACGACCCAGTGGTGACAGACGAAGACCCGTTTGGTTATAAAGGGCGGACAGTGATTATGGAACAATTGGTGGTGAGCGACGATATCCAGGCGTTTATCCGGGGAGATGTGGCAGATATCAATACTAAGGCGATTGAGGAAACTGCGAAAAAAAATGGTATGCTGACTTTGGAACAAAAAGGCGTGCTAGCGGTGCTACGTGGCGAAACAACTTTAGAAGAAATCTCACGTGTGATATAATAATTGTTATGAGTGAAAAAGTTATTTCTGACTATAATGGCTATGATTATAAAAAGATCTTTTGGGAAGATGCGGATCGCGAGTATGAGGATCAGGCAGACCGGATGGCAATACGGAAGCTTTTGCCAAAGCGGATGGAAAAGTTTGCTGATATCGGTGGCGGCTATGGACGGCTTGCAAATGAGTATTTGAAGCGGGCGCGTAAAGTCTATATTTTTGATTATTCTAAGACTGAGCTCCAGCAGGCTAAAGAGATTTATGGTGATAAGGTAGAGACGAAAGCTGGCGATATTTATGAGTTGCCGTTTAAAGACAATGAATTGGACGGTTTAATTATGGTGCGGGTGACGCATCATTTAAAAGATATGAATAAGGCGATTGCAGAGCTTTATCGGGTGTTGAAGCCGGGTGGTGTAGCGGTGATTGAAGTGGCTAATAAGCGGACTTTGCCAAAGATAGCGCGATACATTACTGGGCGTAGTGACGTGAACCCGTTCGATCGCAAGGTGGCGAACTATAAGGAAATCGCAAAAAATGGGTTTTATAATTATCACCCAAAATACGTGGAAGAGATTTTTGATAAAATTGGGTTTAAGTGCGAAAAAGTGTTGTCGGTGTCAAATTTTCGAAGCAAGGGGTTAAAGAAGATTTTTGGGACTGAGAATTTGATCAAGATGGAAAAACGGGCGCAGCAGACTTTGGCGCCGGTACGGTTTGCGCCGTCTATTTATTATAAGTTGAGAAAACCAGAGTAATAGGGTATAATATAGATTACGGCGGGCTCGTCGTTCAACGGATAGGACATATCCCCTCTAAGGATACAATGCTGGTTCGATTCCAGCCGGGCTCACCATTTTTTGATGGCTTTAATCTTCTTCGGGGATGATGGCGAGGTGGGCTTCGTCGAGCTGAATTTGGTCGACTGGAGATGGGGAATCCATCATGAGGTCTACGCCAGAGCCGTTTTTTGGGAATGCAACGATGTCACGGATGTTTTCTACGCCTTCGAGTACCATAAAGATACGGTCGAGGCCAGGCGCGCAGCCAGCGTGAGGCGGAGCACCAAATTTAAAGGCACCCAGCATGCCGCCAAAGCGAGTTTCGACGTAGGCGTTGTTGTAGCCTAAGATATTGAATACTTTATACATGATTTCTGGGTTGTAGTTACGGACGGCACCCGAAGCAACTTCGTAGCCATTCATTACCATGTCGTATTGATCAGCCTTGATGGCAAGTTTGTCGGTGTCAGTCTTAGCGTTTTCGAGTGCGGTGAGGCCACCTTTTGGCATGGAGAATGGGTTATGACCAAAGTCGATCTTCTTGTTATTCTCATCCCATTCGTAGAATGGAAAATCAATAACCCAGCAGTAAGCGATTTCGTTTGGATCTTTGAGATTGAAGTGGTCAGCAAAAGCGATGCGAAGCTGGCCTAAGATTTTGTTGACTTTGGCGCGGTCGTCGGCACCGAAGAATACCGCGTCGCCGTCTGTGGCGCCAGTGGCATTTTTGATGGCAGCGAGCTCGGCATCAGTGAGAAACTTGGCGATTGGAGATTTGGCTTCGCCGTCTACATATAATATGTAAGCAAGGCCGCCAGCACCGAGTTTTTTGGCCTTGTCGGTAAAATCGTCGATTTCGCGACGAGTGAGGGAGGCGCCATTTTTAACGCAAATAGCTTTGATGCACTCGGTTTTGAAGACTTTGAAATCGGTGTTTTTGAAAGTGTCGGTGAGGTCGATTAACTCCATACCGTAACGGAGGTCAGGTTTGTCTACGCCGTAAGTTTCCATAGCAAATTCGTAGGGGAGGCGTGGAACTTCACTACCTTCTGGAATGTAGGCTTTGGCAGGTTCAGAATTAATGGCTAATTTTTTATGGGCAAAACTGGTAGCTAATGAGATGTAGAGTGGTTCTATCTCCTTGCGTACAGTTTCGCCATCTTCTACGAAAGCCATTTCCATATCTAATTGGTAAAAGTCGCCGTATAATCTATCAGCACGAGGGTCCTCGTCGCGAAAACACGGAGCTATCTGGAAGTATTTGTTGATGCCGCCCACCATCAAGAGCTGTTTGAATTGCTGAGGAGCTTGCGGCAAAGCGTAAAACTTGCCGGGGTGAAGCCTAGATGGGACGAGAAAATCACGAGCACCCTCTGGAGAAGAGTTGGCAAGGATAGGCGTGGTGATTTCGGTGAAATCGTGGTCATACATGTAGTTGCGAATAAAACGATAGTATTCGGAGCGACGCTTCAAGAGATTTTGCATGCTAGGGCGACGGAGGTCTAGGTAGCGGTATTTGAGACGAAGCTCTTCGGAAGATTTTTCGCCGTCGTCGTGGGTATTAACTGGTAGTGGCTCAGATTTGTTGAGAAGTGTAAGTTCGTTTACGACGAGTTCGATTTTGCCGGTAGGAATGTTGGGATTGATGAGTTCTGACCCGCGCTCGCGTAGGATGCCGGTAGCTTTCAAGACGAATTCATCGCGGACGGTTTCGGCGAGCTTGAAAGAATCGGTAGTTTCGGGGGTGACGACAAGCTGGATGATGCCGGTGTGGTCGCGGAGGTCGATAAAGATGAGTCCGCCGTGATCGCGGCGCGAGTTAACCCAGCCTTCTACTGTAACAGCTTTACCTAAAAAATCGTTTAACGCTTCTACTAAAATTCTCATAGGGTATATTATAGCATTTTTTTGAGGAAAAAGCTATTTCAGTTAAGTAAATAATCTAATAACATTTGGATGGTGAAAAATCCAGCGAGAGAGTCGGATCCGTCTAATACGAGGAAATAATAACTATTGGTGCGTTCGATCTCCTCAACGGCAAATTGTAACGAGTCGCCAATATGAAGATAGTTTACAGAGGGATCGAGATATTTGCTGGCGCGGTCGGTGTTTTTGATTTCTAAGGTATTGAGGGCTTCGGTGTGAATGATACCGAGGACTTTATCTTTATTGTCTACCACTGGGAAATTAGTAAAGCCAGACTTATAAAGTTTGTCTAAGATGAGTGGGCCGAGCACTTCTTTGTCTTTAACAAAGACCATTTTGGCCTTGGGGGCCATAAGGTCGCCGACGGTGCGGGTATCGAAACTCATAATCGCGGCAATACGATTACGGTCGGTAGTGGAGAGGATAGTTTTGGGGGTGCGCCTTAAGAGGTCGATAAACTCGGGAAGGGTGCCAGGGGTGTATTTTGGAGTAGGCTTAGAAGTGCGGTATTTGGCCAGTTTGGGGTCAATAAACTTAACAAACTTACGTAGCAACTCTTCCAACATGATATAATTATTATAACATTAAAGGAGTTATATGAAAAAGTTTAGAGGATTTTCTACTATTGGTGCGATTATTGGTGTGGCAGTAGTGGTATTTTTAGCAATCGCGACATATTTTATTATAGACGGCAACAATAAGGCGACGGATTTCAGTAATTACGATTTTTATTCGATAATAGAGCCTACTAAGGATAATGGTAATATTGGCGACCATGTAAAAGGTAGTGCCGAGGCACCGGTGTTGATATTTGAATACGCAGATTATCAGTGTCCGGGTTGCGCGTCTGTGAACTCGCGCGTGAATAAAACGATAGAAGAACTAGATGGCAAACTTGGAGTGGTGTATCGTAGTTTTTTGTTGTCTTATCATAAGAATGGAACGGCGGCAGCGTCGGCAGCAGAAGCGGCTGGGCTGCAAGGTTATTGGAAAGAATATGCGGATAAACTTTTTGCTGAGCAGGCTGAGTGGGAATATGCTTCGGCAAGTGAGCGGACGGCGCTGTTTAACCAGTATTTTGAAGAAGTAACGGAGGGTGAGGGCGATATAAACAAGTTTAATGAAGACTTGGCGAGCGAAGCGGTGTCTAAGAAAATTAGTTTTGATATGGGGATTGCAAAGAGAATTGATGTGGGCGGCACACCGGCATTTTATATAGATGGGCAATTAATTGATTGGGGAAATGCGGGCGAAGTGACAGTAAATGGTAAAACTATTACGTGGGATTCGGCGAGATCGGGCGATGATTTTGTGAAGCTGTTGAAAGATATCGTTGCTGCAAAATTGGGTGAATAATACAGAGCCAAAAATCCCCGCATGAGGCGGGGATTTTTTGACGAAATTAGATTTCGATAAACTCTTGCCAAGCGGCAGGAGGGATAGTTGACTTTTTGCGCTCGTGCGAGCGTTTTAGTCGTTTGATACGCATGTATCGAATTATCTCCTTAATATTCTCGCTCTTACGACCGACTAGAAATTAGCGAGCGATAGAACTTATTCTAGCAAAGGTTTTTAAAACTTGCAAGCATAAAATGTTATAATGGGTAATATGAAAAAGCGTGGGCGCCTGAAACTTCATAAAGTGAAAACTTGGAAACTATTGCTGGTGTTATTGCCGTTGCTTTTTGTGGATGCGACTTTGCTTCGGATAGATCACGTAAGGATGACAGAGCTTCGAGATGCGGTGCTAGAAGCGGATAAGAATGAAGACGATGAAGCGGTAGCAAGGAACCTTGAAGAGCTAAAAAACTTTGTGTTTTCGAATATTGTAATTAATGTGGTGGATAATAATGGTGAGCAGGAGGTGACCTTTGGGACGGGGCCGTTTTATCTAGAACATCAGTATATTCGAGCAGCGAATAAGGCGCTCGAAGAGGCGGAGAAAGCGATCACTAATGATAGTAACCCGAATGGCAATGTATATCAGATGGCTTCGGAGGTGTGCCGGCCGCAGGCGATTGCGAATGGTTGGAGTTGGAATGATGCGAATTATATTAATTGTATGGTGGGTGAGATTCAAAAATATCCAGCGGCAGATGAAATAAATGATACGATAGCAGCGAGTTTGCCATCTACTGAACTATATCGTAAGAATTACGCTTCGCCATTATGGGCGCCAACGTTTACAGGGTTGATACTGCTAATTACGCTGATTATAATTGTTGTAATTTTTATTAGAGGGATAGTTTGGGTCTTCTTGAGGTTATCTCTGTTGTTTGTATGATTTTTTGAATATTTTCAGGGAAACCCTCTTGACAATTAGTCTACGGGGTCATAAGATAAGGATATATTAACTTAAGGAGGAAGCTTAAATGGCTTACGAACATACCAATGGCAAGGGAGTAAAGTACTACCTTCACAAATCTGAAGTAACTCTTCGTGGTGGCAAACCTCAAACTATTTATTTCTTCACAAAGGAAGAGAATGGTGGTAAAGGTACGCCTTGCGATCTCCCAGCAGACCGTATGGTTGTTGAAAATCCTCGCAACGGTTTCTTGACTCTCAAGAAAAAATAATCGGCGCGCGAGTTAATTAGGTGCGAAAAATATACCGCGAAAGCGGTATATTTTATTGGCTTTATTTGGTGGGGGTACTAGGACTCGAACCTAGGACACTGCGTGTATAAGACGCATGCTCTGACCAACTGAGCTATACCCCCGCTACTTTATTTTATCACAAAATGCTATAATGATAAGCATGAGCGTAAAGGATAATCTCAGGCGCACGAAGTTTAGGCTGAAACGAGATTTTTTTACGATCGAAAATGTGGTGTTGGTACTAGCGGTTACGTTATGTTTGGTGTGGACATATCAATCTATTGCTGCGATGTCTAGGAACTGGGGGTTAGCGGAAACTTTGATTACTGAGAAAAAGGAGCTCGAGCTTTTAAATATCGAAGTGGAGGCAGCAGAGCTTGAAAATGAATATTATAAAACAGAAGAGTACCAAGAATTAATGGCGCGGAAATTATTAGATAAGAAACTGAGTGGGGAAAATATGGTGGTGTTGCCGAAAAACTCGGAAGTGGCAGAGAATAAATACAAGAAAGAAAACGTGAGAATGGTAGATAAGGAGTATTCGAACTTTGAAAAATGGATGTTGTATTTATTTCCGAATTATTGATGTGCTTAAAGTAAAATGTTTATGGTATAATTAAGTTATGAAAAGAGTTCGGTGTGGGTTTACTTTGATAGAAGTTTCGCTTTTCTTAGTGATTACGGCGGCAGTGTTTGTGGGAGTGGCAGTGGGAACACAAAACTCGATTTTTCAGCAGCGCTATAATGATGCGGTGCAAAATTATGTAGAATTTTTAAGAACGATATATTCGCAGGTGACAAATGTGCAGAGTGAGAGTACAGGTAGATCTGGCTGGGCGATCTATGGGAAGTTGGTGACTTTTAATAGAAATGATGAGGGAGGTAATGCGATTACTTCTTATAATGTGATAGGAAGGATTGGTAATGCTAGCGAGGGGAATGTACTGAAGAAATTAGCTGACTTAGATGCCAATGTGGTGATGGATAGTAAGCCGGTAGGATTTGTAGAAAATTATACGCCGCGTTGGGCGTCGCAGATCCAGGATACTGCTTCGTGGAATGAGTCGGAGGGTGAAGATAAGGGCTATCGATTGTTTACTGGCGCACTTTTGATCGTTAGGAGTCCAAATACCGGTACGGTGTACACATATATATATAAGTATGAATATAGCCTAGAAACGGTTGATAACGATGCTATAGATGTAGATAAAGCTATTGCCGCCGGCAAGAACCCATTTTTGTATACGAAAGATGGCGTAGAAATGAATCGTTTGACTGACGATAGTTTTAGGCAGGAAGATGTGGATTTTTGCGTGAACCCAAATGGTGTGGATAAAAGTACGCTAAGGCGTGATATACGGATAATCAAAAATGCGAGAAATGCTTCGGGAATCGAAATGATATCGGATGATGATAGTAGGTGTGGGGACTAAAGAGGTTATGGTATAATGAAGAATATGTGGGAGGTCGAAAGCAGAAAAGGATTTACCTTGGTGGAGTTGTCGTTGTCGATAGCGTTTATTTCGATACTTTCGATCACGGTAGCTTTGATTACGAATGATGCGATCTCTACATATCGGCGGGGTTTAACACTGAACCAGGTGAATACCGTGGGGATGGACCTGGTGGATGATATTAGGGTGGCGGTGCAGAGTTCACCATCAAAGGCAGTAGTGGGGGAATGTTTGAATAATTATAGTGGTAGTAGTAGTGAAAAAATTGATGCGAAGAGTGCTTGCGAGGGGGATGGTGCACAAAGGTTTGTGGTGTTTAACCGGAAGGCGGATGTAGGCGAGATGAGGGATGTGCCGGTATACGGGGCGTTTTGTACGGGAGCCTATTCATATATCTGGAACTCGGGATATTTTTATTCTGAAGAATATAATATGGGCGGGATAAACAGAGCTACACTTAAATATAAAAATAAAGATGGGGATGACGCTTCGGCAGATGATTTTAGGTTGTTGAAGGTGAGAGACCAACAAAGGGCGGTATGCAAGGTTGCGATTGACGTTAATTATGGACAGGCTGATATTGACGGCGGCGTAATAGATATTAGTAGTTATGGAAATGTAGGTGAAGATCCAGAGGTGATATTAGCAAATGATATTGCTAATTCTTTGGCGTTATATGATCTGGGAGTGGCATCGCCAGCAGCAAATTCGTTAGGTAATTCGTTATTTTATTCGATATCATTTATTTTGGGTACGGTGCAAGGTGGTATTAATGTGATGTCTACAGGGAACTTTTGCAAGACGCCGACAGAATATAATAGTAATTTTGATTATTGTGCGATAAACAAATTTAATTTTGCTGTTCAGGCAACTGGAGGATAAAATGGGGAAAGTGAAGAAGTTTAAAAAGGGTGCGGCGTCGTTTTATATTGTGGCGATATCAACGTTGATACTGGTAATTATTGCGGCGAGTTTTGCGGCGGTAATTATCTCGGAAGTGACGCGTACATCAAACGATGATTTGGCGCAGTCAGCCTATGATTCGGCGCTGGCGGGGATAGAAGATGCGAAATTGGCTTATTATAATTACCAAAATTGCAAGAATGGGGCGACGTATTCCGGTGTGGGTTTTTCTTGTGATGAATTAATAAAATGGGTAGAAAAAGGAGAAATGCCAGAAGGAACTAATGAATGTGATATGGTGGCAAAGACACTTGGGAGAGGAATTTCTGAGAATGAAGGAGTATTAGTACAAGAGACGGCTGCGAATAATATGCAGCAGTATTATACTTGTGTGACGATGACGAATAGGACAAAGGACGTGCTAGGGTATATTACAGAAAACAACCCGGCTTATACAGTGCGGGTGAAGTTTGCTGATGGTGTAAGTACGAAGGCTATAAAAAAAGTAAGAGTGAGTTGGCATTCGGATGACGATGGGAGCCAGAATGAGTTCCAGTACGAAGACTTTGGTAGTGATGGCATATTTGGTGACCAGATAGTAAAACCAGCGGTAATTTCGGTAGGGATGGTGCAAACTAGTGAGACTTTTAAATTAAATAATTTTGATGTGACGAAAGATAATCAAACAGATCGGGGGACGGTGTATTTGGTGCCTACGGACCAGGACGATCTTGAAGCCGCAGGTGGCAAATATAATGTAAGTTGGAATGGAACTAAAAATACTATTGATACTAATGGTTTCTTGAAATCTAATGATAAGACAGTCAAAAATTTGCCTTATGCAGTGTATTGTAATAAAGAAGGAAATGATTTTGCTTGTTCGGCAGAGATAGGAATACCAGACCCAGTAGGGGGCAATAGGAGTGAGGAGACGTTTATCTTTGCGATAACTTTGCCATATGGTGGGCCAAGCACGCATTTTTCGTTGGAGTTTTTATGCGATTCCGAGTGTAAAGAAGCAGTAACTTTAGATACTGGTGAGACGGTTAATTATGGTGATCAGGCTATATTGGATGGTGTGCAGGTTAAGATAGATTCTACAGGGCGAGCAAATGATTTATATCGTAGGGTGGAGACTAGATTACAGCCCGGTGAAGTGGGGTTCCCGTATCCGTTATATGCGATACAGGTGTTAGGGAATGATAGTAATGGTTCGTTGATTGAGAAAAATGAGATGCCAACTTGTGAGTGGAATTTTGGCGATGCCACTGGGCCGAAGGGACTTTGTAAAGAAAAGTTAGCTGACTAGAGCTTGGTAAATAAGCTTGACAATTTCTTCAAAGTGCGCTATAATGTACGGTGTTCCCAGTATTTTGGATGCCGCGGGGTAGAGCAGCCTGGTAGCTCGTTTGGCTCATAACCAAAAGGTCGCTGGTTCAAATCCAGCCCCCGCAACCACAAGGAATAAATTAATAATCAGTTTTAAGTTCAGCTTGAGTTACCCCCCTAACTCAGGCTGAATCTAGGGCTGATTATTTTTTCTTGGCAATTAGTTTTCTGGCAGCAAGCTGAATGGCGTAATTAAAATCATTAGCGATATGAGGAGTACTGGCTAACTCTAGAGCGGTGAGGTTGTGACGTACGGTAAGGGCCAACTCGCCGGCCATAGCTTGGGCGTACGGTGCGATGATGCAACCGCCAATGATGTGATTGTTGCGATCGGCAATAAGCTTAACAAAACCATAGTAAGTGCTGTTAATTTTGCCACTGGGAAGGTCTTTTAGATAGATAACAGATTTTTTATATTTGCGTTTTTGGCGCTTTAGATCGTCTTCGGTAAGGCCGATAGTGACAATGGCAGGGCAAGTATTAGTGGTGCGGGCAAAACCTTTGTAATTAATTGAGCTTTTGGTTTTGTTTACGATATTAGTTGCGAGAAGTTTGCCTTCGTATTTAGCACGTTCGGTTGAAGATTCGTCATTTACGACGTCGCCGACTGCGTAGATATTTTTGGCGGAGGTAGTGAAATATTTGTCGATCTTGATACTGCCGGTCTTGGTAAACTTGATGTCGGTATTTTCGAGGCCGAGGTCGATATTCGGCTGACTGCCGGTGGCAAGGACAATACAGTCGACACGAACCATTTTTTCGGTGCGACTGTTTTGGAAAATGACGCGCTTGGAGAGATCGTCTTGTTCGAGTGCGATGACTTTACAGGAAGTCAATACCATAATACCAAGATCATTAGTGAAATGGTCAGTAAGGGCTTGGCTCGCGTCGGCATCTTCGCGTGGAAGTAAGCGGGCGGAGCGCTCCATGATGAGCGTTTTGGCGCCGAGCTTGGCGTAATATTCGGCGATTTCGCAGCCAGTAGAGCCACCACCAACAACCAAAACAGCCTTTGGCAGGCGACGAATCTTGAGAGCCGTGTCGGGGGTGAGGTAATTAACCGCGGTGGTGCCAGCGATGGTGGAAGTATTAAGGTGAGCGCCGGTAGCGATGATGAAATGTTCTGCGGTAAACTTGTGTTCGCCGATGGCGATAGTGTTGTTGTCGAGGAAATTAGCGTAGCCATTGATGCAAATAATACCAGCATCTTCGTAGGGTTTTTTGTTGCCACCGCCAGACTCGATAATAGCTTTGAATTGCTGGGCGACGATAGTGGGAAAATTAAAGGTAAGATCTTGATGACTGAACTCGGGTAAACGTGAAACTTTGTGATAAGTGTGGGCAAAATCTAGAGCTACGCCGTAGGGGATATCGCGAGTGTTGAGATTGGTACCACCAAAATATTTACCTTCGACGAGAGCAACGCGTTTTTTGGCTTTAGCGAGAGTAAGTGCAGCAGCCGAGCCGGCGGGGCCGCTACCGATTACTATATAATTAAAGTCGTATTTCCTACCCATTTTATATTATTTTATCACGATTTTCGTAAACATAAGCGAAATCGGCGTTATATTTTTTGAGTTCTTTTGCGATAGCGACTTTGAGATCTTTTTCGGTGATGATTTTTTTGGATCTCAAGGATTTTTCAGCGGCTTGGACGGATTTATCGATAAAGACTTCGGCGGCGCCACTAGGAATGCCGAGCCCGCGGGCGTCGATTTTGAGGTTTTTAATAACGGTTTTTAGATCGAGAGAATCTTTCATGCGAGTATCCTAAAATAAATAAATAATACGCTGATAGCGACGTAGCTAAGACATAGAATGATACGAGTAAAGGCTTTGTCTTTGACGCGAGAGCGTTCGATATTGGCGAGATTGTGGCCGGTTTGGTATTTCCAGCGGATAAAGAAAAGTGGCAGAGTGGGCACCACAATATACAAAATAGTAAGAAGATGGCTAGGGAAAAACTCCACAGACATTTCCATGATCTCCATTGAGGTGATGAGATAAAGCGGCATGGTAAAAGGTATTTCACAGACGCCGGAGAGTGCGCCAAGAGTAAAAGCGTCGGAACGAGATTTGGCGTTTAATGCGTGGGCGTCAAGAGCGCGGGCGCATTTTCGTGAGATGAATAATTTGGTGCCAGTGCCAGGCCGAAAATAGCAGAAAAAACCCATAAAAGCGAGAGCGATCAAGACACCGACGATAAACCAAGCAAAAAAGCTAGTCTCGGGCCGGAATTGGCACAAGAAAAATAGATTGACGATATAGTAGGCGCAAAGGAAAAGACAAGCGGCAGAAACTTCGGCGCCAAGGATAAAAAGTAGAGCCATGTCGGATGCGCGAGATTTGGAATATTTGCCAAGAGCGTAATGATAAAAAAGCGCAAAAACACCGGGCTGTAACTGCAAAGAAGCCATGATAAGCATAGCCAGAAACACAATTCCCAAAGAGATAAAAAAGCTCATGGTTAAATTATAACACGAGGGGGGTTGATTTTCTAGTTTAAGCATGCTAGATACTTGGGCATGAAAAAATTAATTATATTTTTGGGCGTGGTGTGTGGAGTAAGTTTGGGAGTTTTGGCGCCACTTTGCCACGCAGAAGAAATACCGGAACCAGAAGAAATAAATGCCGAAATACCCGAACTATACATCAAGGCCATTAATCCAGGCTATACAGTTGATGGCAAAAGTAATGTCGGTGAAATGATAGAGATTGCCCGAAAAAATGCCGACACCTCGATTTCGCTCGCCGGAGCCACTATAGGCTATACTAATTCAAGCGGGAATTATACTGTGTTAGTAGAGTTTCCCGAGGATAGTTGGTTCATCGGCGAGACTCTACTCCTTCGCTTGGCCAGCTCGCCCGAGAGTGAGCTGGCGGCCGTGAATTACACTAAGACGCTAGCGTTTAAAGCGGGGATCGAGCTTATGATGGGTGGCGAGGTGATAGATGAGGTATGTTGGACGAGTAAAGACGGCTGCTATAAAGAGTTTAAATCTGCTAACCCGACAACTTTAGTGCGGAACTTAGAGACTGGGGAGTTTGAACATGTGTTGGAATATGAGCCAGATTATGACTCAGAAAGTTATTATGTGGAAGTGATAGAAGGTGAGGGCTATGGTGCAATAGAGAGCCAGTGTAGGGGGCTACAGTTTTCGGAGATTTTGAGTTACTACGAGACATTGCGGTCGGAACAATTTATAGAGTTTTATAATCCAAAGCCAGAGCAAATTCTGCTGGACGGATGTAAATTGAAATATAAGAATAAATATTATGCTTTGAATGGTATCGTGCGGCCGGAGGAATATTTTGTCTACTATCCGGAAGGATTTAGTCTAACGAAGAATCCAACTAATTCGAATACGTTAGAGTTGGTGGATACAGATGGCGCAGTAGTGGATAAATTGGTTTACCCAAATGGACAGCGTAAGGGTACGGCTTATGCATTGATTGGGTATGATAAAAGTGGCAGTGAGATTTGGCGGACGACCTATGCGCCAACGCCGGGTACGGCGAATAATTATCAAGAGTTCCGGACTTGTGAAGCCGGAAAAGCAATCAACGAGGCGACGGGGAATTGTGTAAAGATAGCTAGCATAAAGGAAAAGATTTGTAAGGAAGGGTATTATCTGAATATTTTGACAGGGCGATGCAACAAAATAAAGACGACGGCGGAAAAAACTTGCAAAGAGGGATACTATCTTAATCCAGAGACGAATCGGTGTCGTAAGATTAAGGAAAATAAGGGGGCAGAATACAGTTTGGAGCCAGAAAATTACGAGGAAAAATCGTCTTTTGTGGCATTATATGCGGTACTTTTAGTAATGGGGCTTGGTATAGTGTATTTAGTGTATGAGTTTAGACACGAGATTGCAAAGCTTTGGCGTAAAGTTTGTCGACGAGATCGTTAAAGACGGCTTCGCGTGATTGATCGCCATTGACTTCGACAAGAAGGCCAAGGGATTGATAATACTTAATAACTGGTAAAGTTTTAGTGCGGAATTCGTTGAGGCGGTTTTTGAAGATTGTAAGATCTTTGTCGTCGGCACGCTCGCCACGGTCGTTTATAACTTGAGCTTCTTTGAAACGGTTTTCGACGTCAGCTTCGGAAATATTGAGGATAACGGCGGCTTTGATTTCGTGGCCAGCGCCTGCGGCGACTGATATGACTTGAGCTTCTTCGCCATACCAGCGTCCGATAGAAGATAGGACTAGGGGATATTTGAAAAGGTCGCGTCGTTCAAAATATGGTAGAACCCATTCGTAAAAAAGATTAGATGGAAGTAAAGCGCCATTACTGGTGTAGTTTTTCTTGGTCTCCTTTTCCATAGCGCGGATAATCATGCCAGAAGATAGGAATTTGGCGCCAAGAGCTTCGGCTAATTTGATGCCTTGGGTGTCTTTGCCAGACATAGGTAAGCCAAAAATATTGATGGATCCAGTGCCGAGCCATTCTTTAATAGTTGCAATTTTTCCTTCCATGGTTTTATTGTAGCATAAAAATTAGCCTCAGCGGATTGCTGAGGCCGGGATTAGGTTATGAGGAGACGGTTGAGCCAAGAAAGATCTTTTCTATGTTTACTCTGATGTGGGTGGGTAGGTATGCTTTACCTCCCGTATTTTCCCACTTTCTCTCTTCGAGATTTAATGTGCCCACGGTTATGTTTTGACCACGAGCTGTCCTTTCTAATTTTACTGTGACTTTACCGTTTCTTGCGGTTGCAGAAAATACTCTCCCTCTGTCTATGAATTTTTTCTGCTTTGGCTTGCTAGCTGCCATTGATAAATCACCCTCCTCAAGGTGCGCTGGGCTTTGACCCAGTAGAATAGTCTCGAAAGACAACTAAAAACCTAGTCGTTCTCACGAGCCACGTCTATTATAGCATAAGATAAGCGTTTTGTAAAGAGGTGAAATCGAGGCGAGTTGGCACTCTTGCATTCTCGGTGCTAATTTTGTATAATAAAAGCATGGAAATTACAGAGAGACAAAAGAAAATACTCTGTCAAATTATTGAGGAATATGCCGAGACAGCTTCTCCAGTAGGAAGCGTGACGATGGCGAAACTTTTTGGTGTGTCGCCGGCGACGGTACGGGCGGAAATGGCGCGCCTAGAAGTGTTGGGGCTAATTGCGCAGCCACATACTTCGGCGGGGCGAGTGCCAACGGACGCGGGATATAGGTTTTACGTAAATCATTTGGCGGACGATTATGAGGCGGGGGTTAATTATGCGGAATATAGGCCAGAAGTAAAGATGATTGAAGGAAATAGCTTGGGGCGGGGTAAATACGCACTGGAACGTCGAGCGATGTCACAGTCGCAGGCGGATGCAGCGATCCGTGAGGCAGTGGATACACTAGTGGAGCTGACTGGTAATTTGGGTCTTGCGACGATTGGTAGCCAGTTGTATTTATCTGGTATCTCGCGGCTATTTATGCAGCCGGAGTTTGGCGATACTAGGCGAGTACAGGCAGTGGCGAAGTTGTTAGATAACCTTGAGCCATGGCTAAGGGAAGCGGCGCCAGGTGAAGCTTTGAATATCTTTATTGGGCATGAAAATCCGATTGGTAAAAACTCGGAGGTGTCGCTGATTATATCAAAGTTTCGTTCGCCGTTTTCGGACCGTAGTTACATAGGAGTGTTGGGTCCGACGCGACAAAATTATTCAAAAGTGATGTCGTTGGTAAAACATGCTGGTAATATGTTGGAGGAGATTTTATGAAAAAAGAAACCAAAAATGATGAAAAAATTGTAGAGCTGACAAATGATTTACAGCGAACGCGGGCGGATTTTGAAAATTTTCGTAAGCAGGTAGAAGCGCAAAAAGAAAACGAGCGCAGGACTACACGACTGGCTACGGTATATAAGATATTGCCACTACTAGACGATCTAGACCGGGCATTTTTGAATTATCAAGAGTTGGCGCCTTTGGCAAAATCTTTAGAAAAGACATTGAAAGAGTTGAAGCTTGCGAAGGTGGTGTCTGGTGAGGGGGTAGAGTTTAACCCAGATCTACATGATGCGGTGATGGTGGAGGGCGATGGTGAGAAAGAAGTAATCGCTGAGACTTTGCGACCTGGGTATTATTATGAAGGGGAGGTGCTGCGCCCAGCGATGGTAAAAGTAAAGAAAATTTGATATAATAAAGAGAGAAAGGAAAATTATGGCTGAATACAAGTTGAGTTTAAAAAATCGTGAAGCGACTGGCAAGAAACTGAAAGTATTAAGGGCGGAGGGAATGATCCCTTCGGTGATGTATGGCGGTAAAGAGCCAGTACTTTTGGCATCTGAATATGTAGCGACTGAGAAGGTACTAGAGAAAGCGGGTTATCATTCGCCAATTGATCTTGATGTAGAAGGCAAGAAGCGTCTAGCAATTGTAAAAGATGTGCAGATTGACCCAGTTTCGCGTAAGATTATGAATGTAGAGTTTCAGAAAATTTCGGCGAAAGAAGCGGTAACGGCAACGACGCCAGTGGTGATTATTAACTTTGAGGCGTCTGAGGCGGCTAAGACTTATCATTTTGCCCTAAATCAAGCGATCGCAGAGATTGAAGTAAAGGCAAAGCCGGCAGATTTACCGAGTGAGCTTGAGATAGATGCTACAGAGATGAATAGTTTAGAAGATAAGCTTACCATTGCGAATATCGTATTGCCAGAAGGTGTAGAGTTTGCAGACAAGGAGCTTGATACTGAGCAGATGGTGGCATCGCTATACGATCCAGCGACGGAGGCAGCGGCGCGTGAGGCTGAGGCCGAAGCAGAGGCAGAAGAGGTTGCTGAAGTTGAGACTGAGGCTGAGAAGACCGCTGAGCCAGAAGCTGAAGCTGAAAAGACTGAAGAAGCAAAAGAATAAAGTTTATAAAATAGCCCCTCTAGGAGGGGCTATTTTTTATAGTATTCACATTAGCGATCAACCTGTCCAAGAAGGCTTGGCGGGCGTGGTCGGCATTTTCGTTATTGCCAGCCCAGGCGTAGAGAGCGGGGTCTTGTAGAGCGCGGGCAAAGGAAAAGGTGACAGGCCAAGGGAAGGGGCCGTTTTTGATGATTGCGGCGAGGTTGTCGGTGGCCTGCTCGACTGTTTGGCCGCCGGAGAGGAATACTACACCAGCGAGATTAGCTGGGACGTGATTTTTTAACACTTCGGCGGTTTTTTGTCCGACTTCTGCTGGGGTAGAGGGGGTTTCGTAGTTTTTGCCGGCAAGAACCATGTTGACTTTGAGAATGCAAGCGCGTAGGTTTACTCCGAAATTATTAAGCTCAGTAAAGAGGCGATCGAGAATTTGGCCGGTAATCTCAGCGTTTTGGTCGATAGAATAATATCCGTCGTAGACAACTTCGGGCTCGACGATAGGCACAAGGCCAGCAGATTGGCATTTTTTGGCATACTCGGCGAGGATGCGGCAGTTTTCGTCTATAGCGTATGTGGTGGGAGTGAGAAGGTTGCCAGAAGTAGAGAGGCGAATTTCAAAAGCAGCGCGCCATTTGGCAAAACGAAGACCCATAAGATAGTATTCTTTTAATCTATCGTCAAGATCGTCGAGGCCGGCGGTGTAAGTTTCAAGGGAATGGTCAAGTTTTTTTAGACCTTGATCAACTTTGATACCAGGTATAATCTGGCGAGTAGTGAGAAAGTCGACGTAATTTTGGCTATTGTCGGCGAGCTGGCGAGCGGTTTCATCGAAGAGAATTACGCCATTAACGTATTTTTCGAGGTCTTTGGTGGTAAAGAAAAGGTTGCGATAATTGCGGCGGTTGTCATAAGTGTCGGGGATGTTTAATTGGGCAAACTTTTTCTTGATTGATCCGCCAGATTCGTCGGCTGCGAGGATACCTTTGGGTTTTAATACAAGATTAGCGGCGATGAGTTCGAGATTGTCGCTAGGGTTGGTGTGCTCGGCGATATCTATCATTTCGTCTAGCGGAAGGACGGAGTTTAGACGAGAGTTTTCTATGTTGATTCGTGCGAGAGTAAAGCCATCTTCGACGGAATTGCCTAGGATGAAACTGCCTAGCACGGTAGCGGCGGCGATAGAGTAGGCCGAGAGATGGGTGAGGATGTCGATGCGATCGATAGAGATTTTTTCGGTGATGTCAAGATAGGAAAGCTTGTGTTCGGAAATGTGGATGAGTTTGGCCGGGTTAACATTGTCGATTTTTTCATTGTTTTCTAGGAAAATTAAATCAGCGCGGGGAATAAGTTTAGTAAAGTTTGAATTATCGAGGGTGCGGGCGTAGAGTACGAGTTTGGTGTTAGGCGAGGTGTCGAGAAAAGCGGTGATTTTGGCGGTGGTAGCAGAGTTTAATTCGGCAGAGCGGTCAATATAGAGGTAGTCTATCGGTCGGGTGGGAGAAATAAAAGTAGTGAAGTTGTAGTTGGTGGGGGCAAAATAGCTGACTTGGTCGTCGGCGATTAGAATATAGCGGTAGGTACCGGCGGGAGAGCTAGAAGTAAAGCCGTCATTAGTTAGTTGGAGATCGGAGTCTGAAATAGTGGCACTAAGCCCCATTTTTTGGAGAACTTCCAGTGAAATAGCGGCACCGCCGAGGCTGGCGTTGCGATTAAAAAAGTGGTGCTCGCTAGTATTAAAGCCGATATCTAGCCATTTGGTGTTGTATTTGTCGGCTTCAAAAGTTTCGGTGCGAGGGTCGAGATTTAGATAAACGTCTTTTAAGACATTGCCCACCACTAAGACATTCATAAGAGTATTATAGCACGCCGAGAATGCCGCGCAAAGCGTAGGCAGTGTCTTCGTGACTCCTTACTGTAATTGTCTCGATACCCATTTGAACGACTGGATAATCATTGCCACCAGGTTGGGTCATGTCGCCAAAATAGAGAATATCTTCTTTTTTGACATTTAGCTCTTCTAAGAGGTGAGTCATGCCAAAAACTTTGTTCATGCCAGGGGTGATGGCGTTGATAGAAGTAGTACCGCCGATTTCATATTCGAATTCAGGGGCGAGTTCGCGACAGCGGGCACAGATAGCTTCGCGTTTTTTGCAGTCTGGATCCCAAGCGTATTTTTCTTCGGTGCCAGCTTTTTGGCCGAGCGCCGAGAAAGTAACTTGAGAAAGGCGGTTTTCGATAATTTCATCGCCAGGCTGGAGTTTGTCTTCTTCCCAGTAGCCAAGTTCGCTAGCAGCGGTTTTGATAGTCTCTGTGATTTTGGCAACTTGCTCCTTTGTGAGGGGATAGTTATATACTTGAACCCAGTCGTTTTTGGTGGTATCGTAGCGGTAATATTGTGTCCCTTGGGCTACGAAGAGGTGTAGATGCGATAGTTGCTCGGGAGTAGGGTTAGGTAGCCGGTTGACAATTTGGATCAGAAATTGGTCGAATTTTTGGCCCGAAATGGGGCAGATTTCGAAACGGTCGAGACATTTTACCAACAAATCGGCAATTTCGTTGTTGATAGGGGTCTTGGCCACGTTTAAGGTTTGATCTATGTCGAATGCTAATACTTTTTTCATATGTTATAATTGTAACATGAAAACATATATTGTGGGCAATTGGAAGTTAAATTTTAATGTGGGGGAGGCTTCTATCTATCTTCATAAGCTACTCAAAGCTTTACCAAATTACAGAGATATTGATGTGGTGGTGGCACCATCTGTCGTCGCGTTGCAACCACTGTCTTTACAGGTGGATCGGCATAAGCTGAAACTTGCAGCGCAAAATGCGTTTTATAGAGATTATGGGGCGTTTACTGGAGAGATTTCGTTTACGCAGCTTCGTGGGATAGTAGATTATTGTATTATTGGGCATTCGGAACGGCGACATATTTTCGGGGAAGATAATAAAATGATCGCCAAAAAAATGGCAGCAGCGATTCGCAATAAGATTACTCCGATATTATGTATCGGTGAGACTGAGAGTGAGCGGGCTTTTGGTGAGACGGCAGATGTGATTAGAGATCAGCTAATTGGTGGATTGTCGGAGGTGGCAGATGATGATATTGAGAAAGTAATTGTGGCATACGAGCCGGTGTGGGCAATTTCATCTACAAAGGCGGCAAAGTTGGCTACACCAGACGAGATTAGTGAGGTAGTGAAACTGATTCGCAAAACTTTGACAGAGGTATATGGGATGAAAGCGGCGGAGAAAATTCCGGTGCTATTTGGCGGAAGCGTGAGTCCGGCCAATGCAGGGGCATATCTGACGGTGCCAGGCGTAAATGGGCTTTTAATTGGTGGGTCGTCCTTGATTCTGAGTGAATTCGCTGATATAATCGAGACAGCTAAAAGAGTCAAAGCATGAACAAGAAATACATGGATTTTGTGCCGGCGAAGCCGAAAAAGGCAGCGGTAAAAAAGACTGCACCCAAAAAGGTTACTGTAGTAGCTAAAAAGCCTAAAGTAGTAGAAAAGCCAGTAGTAGAAGAAGATGTACTTAGTACGGGTGCGGAGACTTTCTCTCTTAAAAAAGAACCAAAATATGGCGTAGTAGAGGAGTTTAGGTCGAAATTTGTGAAGACAGAGGTAGAAAAACGACCATTATCGCGGGGTCATTTTACTCAAAAAAAGACAGAGCTGGCAGCGGCAAAAGCAAAAAAGGTGGGGCTAAATGAAGTAGCTAAGCCTGTGGAAAAACCTGTGGAAAAGTCTGAAAAAACAGAGAAATCAACAAAGTCAGCTGAAGATAAAGCCAAGATGAAGATTCCAAAATCACCGTTTATCAATCAAGCCAAGGTGGCGAAGCGGCCTCTGTCGAAAAATATCTATGAACGTACGGTAAAACCGACCGAGGAGATTACTACTGGTCCGGTGACAATTATTTCAAAACCAGAAAAAGACACCAAAGTAAGCCTAGTGGTGACGATAATATTGACGATTATACTAGGAGCGGCAGCGGGGACAGTGGCATTTTTATTGTTGCCAAAATAGTTGGTTATGAAAAATCCGTTTGCAAAGTTTGTAATAAGAGACAAGAAAGAGGAGATTTTTCATTCTTCGGAATACGGGCGAGCGCAAAGTGGGGAAGCAATGGGGGCTACTTCGGCGGAGAGTTTTGATATGCGGATGGAAATGGAGAAAAATCGGCAGATTGTGCGGCGATATAATGATTCGCGAGTAGCGGAACAGAGATTCAATGGCGGAGTGCGGGCCAAAGAGTATGTGGTGCCAGAGAAAAAAGAGAGTCTGGGCGTGAAAAAACTAGATAATGGTTCGGTTCGTGGGGCGATCGGACAATCAGGCGCAGGGAAGAATTTTACCCCACCAGCGTATAAGAACAGGTTTGGGAAATAAAAAAACAGAGAGCGGAGACTCTCTTTTTATGGTGCGGGTAAAGGCTTTGCCTTTTCCCGTGCAGGCAGCACAAAATAAGATAAGAATAAATTCTTATCTTCATTTGTGCTTGGTGCGGGTAGAGAGAATCGAACTCTCATCTCAAGTTTGGAAAACTTGCATACTAACCACTGTACTATACCCGCAAATTTGTACCTGGGGTGGGATATCGGGATCGAACCGACGACCTTCTGGACCACAATCAGACGCTCTAACCATCTGAGCTAATCCCACCAGATAGGTACGTGTGTATTATAGCGTTTTATCTCAAAAAAATCAAGGTGTGGCTAGGGAATATTTCTAGTATTTTGTAAAATTTTATGTTTTAAGTATTGACAAAAATAAGCTTGTGTGCTATAATGAGGGTATACTGACTTTGGGAAGTGAAAAATCAGTATAAATTGATCTTTAATAAATTTTTATGTATTCATGGAGGTGCTACTATGAGTAGAAGAACAAATGCAAACCCGTATCCTTTTAAGACTCGAGCTGACCTTGAGGACGATATTTTCGAACTTGAAGCTCAGAATAAAAAACTGTCTGAGGAACTCGAGAAGTCTAAAAAAGAAGCAAAAGCACAGGAAGAGCGCGCTACTAAGGTATATGATACCGCCAAGCAGAAGTGGGATGACGAGAAATCCGATCTCACAAAGAAACTTCAGGCGGCGGAAGCGGCGAAGCAGACTGCAGAACAGGCGGCAAAGGACGCTGAAAAGCGCGCTAAGGACGCTGAAACTGCAAAAGCGGCGTCCGAAAAGCGTGCGCAGGATGCAGAGGCTGATAAAGCCAAAGCTGAAAAGGCGCTTGCTGATGCAGCGGCTGCGAACAAGGTTCTCGAAGGAGAAATTGATGACCTTAAGCAGAAGCTTGCAGCAGCACCTAAGGCTATTGCTAAGGGTGAGGGCCTCGGTAGCGATTTGAGCTTCCTTTCGATGCTTACGGATGCTGAGAAGGAAGAGCTTAATGCGGCGCTTGACAAGGTTGAAGAGCTGAAAGAAAAAGCTCATAAAGTCGCAAGACGTCAGGACACCCTCAAGGGCGTCATTTAACCACCACTTCCCAAGGAAAGGCCGACAGTAATGTCGGTCTTTTTCATATTTTAGACATAAGCGCAAAAAGTTGATATATGTATTGACAAAAAAGCGAAAGTGTGATACAATGTAAGTAGTCTGAGTTTTAGTGTGTTTAAGACAACGAAGACCATTAACAACCGAATCATCTCAGCTTTCAAAAAAAGCTGGAAATCCATCCCCATTTATATATAAATCTGAACTGGGGGTTGGATACCCTCAGAATTTACTAATCTTTGAAAGGAAGTGAAGCAGATGTTAGTAGCATCTATTTTCATGACGCTGGCGTTTTTTGTGCTGGCAATGTTGACTGAGAATTTTCTCAACAACGGCAGGATTATTCAGGGAGGGTCGTTTGTACTCTTCCATTATCTGAGAGGTATCAAACCTCATAGATGGATCATCGCGGCGCTTACGGCGTTGATTGTAGGAGCTGCGAATTTTGTAGCCACAGCATTTACTATAATGTGGCTTAACTGGATGATATTCGTTATTATGTTGGCTCTACTGACGGCGGTGTTGGTATGGTGGCTGAGAGACGCAAATAGTTGGTGGGAATTGGTAGTATTTTTACCGCTTCCGCTGATTATTTATTTCGTCTTTAGGCATATCGGTACGGCACTGGCTAGTGGTATTACGAGTGACTTATTGATGTCAATAGTTGCGATAGTGGTACCGATATTAGTGCTGATTATTGGCCTAGGTGTACCGATTGCGGTGCTGCTTTGGCGTCAGAGGAACGGAATTTGCCGAATTATCGCGATTATTTTAGCGATTCTTCTCGCGATTGGTTCTGTGACGACATTGGCACTGGGTGCTGATTGGCCTAGTGGCAATAGTGATGACGACAGCGGATATACAGATGAAGATGAAAATGGTTGGCATTTTTATAATCTCGACCTGCAGTCTGATAATGATGAGGATAATGACTTTAATTTTGGTCCGAATCCTTATAACAAAGACTGGACTGCAGCGGAATATGATAATGACTTCCGTAGTAGGCTTGAAAAAGACCCTGCGCTTGGGGCAGCTGACATAGCGTGGCTTGACGCTAATGTTGGTACACGTTTTCTCGGAGAGTTTTATGAGTCGTGCAAGCATGATTGGGCGAAAACCATTAATGCTGCAAAGGCAGAGTGGATTGACAATCCTAATGCCTACCATAGAACGCTCGTAGCGGTGTTCGCTTATTTTGACAAAGCCGAAGTATCTGTTGCCGCTAAAGGCAAGAACATCACGGATCAGATGTATATGAACCCGTATACAACTGATACGATTCCTGATGTAATTGTCCTCAAGACAAAGCAGCAGGATGGTCCATTCTTGGTATACACCTTTAAGATCAAAGGCAATACGTTTAAGGTTGAATATCGTATCCCTTGTGGATATCAGCCGACGAATGTTAAGGTCGTAATGAATATTACGCCACAAGAAAAGCCAAGCAAACCGTCTGGAGGCAATAGCCCTAGCGGCGGTGGCGGTAAAGGCGGTAACCCTGAGCCGACCACTAAGCCCGAAGAGACTACGAAGAAGAAGTACAACAAAGATCCTTCGCAGTCTAATAATTCTGGGCAGAACGACGATAAGGGCCCCGGTGAAAACACTAACACTGGTGGCAATAAGTCATCCAAAGAGAAGGATAGCAATTCCAATAATCTGAATTCTTATGATGAATATAAGGAGAAGATTAAGGAAATCCAGGATGCTAATTCTGGTAACGGCAGCAACAACAGCTCCAATAAGCCATCAACCAATGGCGGATCTGGGACCAATGTTGACAGCAATGCCGACAAAGCCAATGACCCGACGCCAAAATCGGACAAAGCGTCGGAGATAAGTGGAGATCAAAACGCGCAGGCATGGGATGGTCCTGCCGATTGATTTCTGAGTACCTTTTAAAGCCCGGCAGCTTCGGCTGCCGGGTGACACCAAGATTTTGAGACTGAGACGATTCGGTTGTCATAGACGAAAATTAACAATTCGGCTAGCAACCAAGACTTATAAATATTAATTAGAAAGGATTATTATGAATAAGATTTATAAATCTTTGATTGGTGTGTCGGCGGCGGCAGTGCTCGCAGCGGCCACTATTACTCCGGTGTTAGTAAATGCGTGGGGCGACAATTCTAATGGTCGTGCTACTTATACTATTGCCGAAATTAACGATGGTAAACTTGGTGATACTATCACCTTTAACTCTATCACTGATGGTGCAATCGGTGATGAACGTAACTTCGTTGGTGCTAAGTTGAGTTCAGATGTTTCTAACAAGAACAAAACTTGGAATGCCAATGAAATTAATGTA
This sequence comes from Candidatus Saccharimonadota bacterium, assembly GCA_017511645.1. GTDB lineage: Bacteria > Patescibacteriota > Saccharimonadia > Saccharimonadales > Saccharimonadaceae > Nanosyncoccus. Next base: position 21,155 of record JAFWJH010000001.1, on the reverse strand, counting down.
CAAGATGGTCAAACTTATACGATTCGTCTTTATGTACACAACAACAGCCCTAAGGGTACAGAACGGATTGCCGAGAATGTAAAAGCTACGTTCTCGCTTCCTACTACGGTTGCAAAATCTCACACCGTGATTGGTTACTTGGATTCGTCCAATGCAACCCCTACACGCTATTGGGATGAAGTGACTTTGAAGTCTAATGATAACTTTTACCTAGAATACGTTGGTGGCTCTGCCAAATATTCCAACGGCAAGATGGGTACAGTAGCTTTGCCAGATGATGTAATTATCTCTGGTGCAACGCTTGGTTATGACAAGCTTGATGGTAAGATTCCTGGTTGTTATCAATATGACGGCGAAGTGACTATTCAGGTAAAGGTCCATACTTCGGTATCGGCGAAACTTTCGAAGAAGGTTCGCATTAAGGGTACTAAGGATTGGAGCGAATCTGTAGAAGCTAAGGTTGGCGACGAAGTTGAATACCAAATTGAGTATGTAAACTTGCTCGCCGATACCGTAAAAGACGTGATGATTCGGGATATTCTCCCAACTAACGTTGAATATGTACAAGATTCTACCTACCTTTACAACTCTAACCACCAAAGTGGTGTCAAGTTGTCTGAGAATACTTTGACGACTACTGGTATCAATATTGGTAATCATGACGCTAAGGCAAACTCGTATATCCGCTTTACCGGTAAGGTAGTGGACAAGAGCCTTGCTTGTGGCAAAAACCAACTTGTAAACTGGGCTAATTCTACAGTGAATGGCACGGTGACCAAGGATGATGCGTCTGTGATGGTAACGAAGTCTTGTGGCGATACGCCAGTAAATCCTACTCCAACTCAGGATAATGGTGGCGATACTCCTACCACGATCGTAAACACTGGTGCTGGTACGATTGCTACTGGTGCGGTGGGTGCTGGTTCGGTAGTGACGATGCTTGGTTACTATATTGCTAGCCGCAAAAAGTTAATGTAAGATGACCGCTTCACATTAGGGCGGGAAATCTTGAAAAGTCTCCCTGAGCTATAGCTTGGGGAGATTTTTTGATGCAGGAAAAAAGCTTGTGTTTTACGGGGGATGGAGTAGAATAAAGGTATATGTTTTAGGTCATAAAACAAAAAGGAGAAGGAGTGAATCCTTTGAGGAGTGAAAGGTTAAGAAGTGTATTATTAGCGGTGGGCGCGATAGGTGCTGTATTTTGGGCTGCCTTGAATACTCAACCTTCTTTTGCTTCTAACCTTTCACTTACTCTTACGATCGCCGGAGGCTCTAATGCTATTTCTTTAGATATAGCATCACTTAGTTCTAATGGTACCTTTAGGACTTCAGATACTACTACTAACAATATCTCAGTCTCTACTAATAACTATACTGGCTACACACTAGGTATTCTAGCCAAAACAGCAAATAGTACTGCACTGATAAACCAAAGTGATAATACTAAGACCTTGCCTTCTATTACAGCTACCGTCTCACCTACTAATTATGCAGATGATACCTATGCTAAAGCTAATAGTCTAAATAATACTTGGGGCTACAGACCAAGTACTCTCTATGATTCTACTAATGATACAAATGTCTAAAACACAGACTATCTTCCTGCTCCTACTAGTACAGAAACAGCTAACCAAACCATTATAGCTAAAACAACATCCGCTAATACTTCTGGGAGTACAGATGGCTATAACATAGCTATAGGTGCAAGAGTAAACAATGATACCCCACCAGGAACCTATACTAATACCTTTGTGATTACTGCTGTAGCAAACCTCATCCCATATAGCATTACTTATAATCAAAACACTACAGACACTGTATCAAACATGCCAACTCCTAACCCACAGGCTGGTAATCTAGATGTTAACAGCACTACTACCGTTACTCTATCTAATAATACTCCTACCAGATCTGGCTATGTCTTTAAAGGCTGGTGTACAATACAAGTAGCAGATGATGCAGCTTGTACTGGTACTGAATACCAACCCAGTAGTACCTATAACATAGACTACCTTACTGGTAATAATACTTTTACTCTGTATGCCAGGTGGGTTCAGCCAACTATTTATGATGAAGTAGCTGCCATGAGTAAAGGTACTCAGACTACGGCAAACCTCAAATCAGTAATCACCAAACCTACATCTAATGACCCAGCCACTGATACTTCTAACTCGGGCGTGTATCTCTATGACGAATCTACTTTTGGCACCGCAGCTGATTCTAATAAGAGTGATGGCACTAGAGCTAACATTTACTACTATCGCGGTATTCTAGATAGTAATCTAGATGAGACATCTAGCTCTTCATATGGCTCTAACGGTGATGGATTTTATTATCCAAACTATGTCATTCTGGATGCAAATAGTACTAAGGACGCTACTGATACTTGTTGGCGAATTGTGCGTACTACCGCCAGTGGCGGTGTAAAGATGATCTATAATGGCACTTGGGATACCACTAATAATACTTGTGCTCATGCGCAAACTGGTGCACAGCTTGCTACGCGACAAGCTTTTGGTCTACAGGGTAATTCAGCACAATCTATGGAGTGGCACAGAAACATTAACAGAGTAGGTTACACCTTTAATAACGATCCTAGTATCCAAGATAATACTACTGCTACTTCGGTTGGCACTGTATTTGGTAGTAATGATAATTATGGAGTAAATGGCGAAAACTCTAATATTAAAAACTATATAGAAACCTGGTTTGCTGGATCTAATGGTATTAGTGCTTATGAATCTATCTTGGAGCCAAACGCTGGATATTGTAACGACCGTACTCTAAATAGCGGTACCTCCTGGACTACTCCACTAATAGATTCTGACACTATAGTTCCATATGGCACTAGTGGCTTAACGGCATATTACTTCGGATCATATACACGAAATTTTCTTGCGAATGGCAACAAAACTCTGACCCTCTCTTGTCCGCGTGGCGTAGTAGATCTATATACCTATAAAACTGATAACAACACTAATCTAAATGGTGGTAATGGTCAGCTGACTAAGCCAATAGCTCTTATTACTGCAGATGAATCTGCCTTAGCGGGCAGTGGCTATGGCCGTAGGACAACGGACTCTACTTCTTCATCTAATTATAGTTACAGTTCTTACCTGCGTTCTGGATCGAATTTCTGGTTGCTTTCGCCTTTTTTGCGTGAGGCGGTCAACGGTGCGGTCGGCTTCCTCCTGGACTCGAGTGGTCACCTCAACGGCAATCTCGTGATCATCGCGAACGGGGTGCGCCCGGCCATTTCACTCACTTCTGGAACTATCTACTCTAGTGGTACTGGCACTGCGGCAGACCCGTGGGTGGTAGATGCCCCGTAGTTAAATAATGTATCGAATTATTGCTTTGCTGAGTGGAGGACGTGGTCAAAAAGGCAGGTGACGGTGAGGGGGCCGACGCCACCTTTTGTCGGAGTGATGGCGGCAAGGTCGGTGCGGGTGTAGAGCTCGGAAGCAAGGTCGCCTTTGATGACGCCTTTTTCGCTGGCAGTGCCAGCATCTACAAGAGTGGCGCCGGGGGAAATAAACTCATTAGAAATCAAACCCGGGACGCCCGTGGCACTGATTATTATATCAAAGTTCTTAAGGTTTGTCAAGTCGCTGCCCTTGTGAAAGAGAGTGACGCGGTAATTTGAATCAGTAAACATCTTGTAAAGTGGGGCGCCGACTAGCTTGCCACGCCCGATGATGGCGATGTTTTTGCCTTCTAATTTAATATCATAACCGGCTAGTAGCCAGAGGATGGCGGTAGCAGTGGCAGAGTCGTAGGTAGAGTTTTGCCCGAGGCCGTCGACATCTTTATCTGGGGCGATGAGGTTGCAGAGTTCGTCGGTTTGATCCTTATTGGTAATCGGCAGCTGGAGGATGATGCCATGAATGGTGGGGTCGGTATTGGCAGAGAGGATTTTGCTTGCTATATCATCAGCATCTTTGGCGCTGTAATCTTCGACTATTACGCCAATATCTTCGCCGTAGGCGATTTTGAGATTGACGTATTTGGTGATGACTGGGTCGTCGCTATCGCGGATGATGAGAAGCTCGGGTCTAATCTTTAAGCTGGCGACTTCGTGAGCTTGGCGTTCTTTGATAAAGCCGGCGAGCTCGCTACCGTTTAGTATTTTCATACGATCTCCACTGGCTCTTGTTCGAGCCAATAACCATACATGTCGTAGACTTTGCCGACGATTTCGTCGCGGGCCTTGGCGAGGTCGTTGTAAGACTGGGCGGATTCGTTGATGAGGACGAGCGAGGCTTTGTCGCTGACGCGGATGCCATGAAGAAGTTGGCCAGAAAAGCCGGCGTGCTGGATGAGCCAGCCGGAATTGATTTTGTTGCCGTCTTTGCCGCGATAAACGGGGTAGCCCTTGGACTCGGCGAGTTCGGCCTGTTCGTTGGTGAGGTAGATGTTTTTGAAGAAAGAACCAGAGCTGGCCTTGTCTAGTGGGTCGGGAAGTTTGTCGGCGCGGATGGCGCTGACGATCTCGCGGATGCCTTGGGGGGAGAAGTCGGTAAGGTTGTGGTCGGAAATGTATTGTTCGATAGAGCGATAGTACGGGCGAGACATTTGGCCTTTTTTGAGAGCTAGGGTGATAGAGATGACAAAATAGCGGTTTTTCTCGGTGGTGTTGAGGATGCTTTTGCGGTAGGAAAAATTGAGATCGGCGTGGGTGAGGGTGCGGAAAGTGCCACTGGCTGTATCGTAAACTTCGATGGACTCCAAGGTGTCGGCGATTTCTTGGCCGTAGGCGCCGATGTTCTGCACAGGGGCGGCGCCGGCGAGGCCGGGGATCTTGCTAAGGGCTTCGATACCGGTGAGGCCTCTCTCGCAAGCGTAGGCGACAACGTCGTCCCAGTATTCACCACCCATGATCTTTATCTGGGCGGGTCCTGCCGTCGCAGTTTCCCCCACCGTGCTCGCTACGCTGTGCGCGGCGGGGTCCCCCCCAGCTCCGTCACCCGCCCATGTAATATCAATACCCTTCATGCGATTGATGATAATGACACCGTTGAAACCTTCGTCGTGGCCGAGAGTGTTGGCGCCGTAGCCGAGTACGAAAGTAGGTAGATGATACGTGGCGGCAAAACCATAAGCGTCGGGGATATCAGCGGGAGTTTCTATTTCCAAAACATAGCGAGCAGGGCCGCCTAGGCGCATGGTGGTAAGGCTGGAAATCAAGATATTTTGATTAATTCGCATGGTGAAATTATACCATATTTAGAGGTAGATTTTAAGGTTAATAAGTATAAGCATGAGGGCGGGGGTTGAAAATTGATTTTTACTATGTTATACAGGGGCCAGAAAATAGGGTTGGTGAAGTTTTGCAAACTATGGTGGTTCTACCATACACTAATGTGAAAATCAATTCTATTTCTATTATAGTAAAGATGATATAATAGTCGAAAGAAAGGTAATACTATTATGGCAAAAAAGGATGCGGTGGCAGAGAAAAATAAACAAGAGGATGGGAAAAGCGAGGCTTTGAAGCTCGCGATTGCGCAGATTACAAAACAATTTGGTGATGGCTCGATCATGAAGCTAGGCGAGACGCCAAAGATGGACGTAGAATTATTGCCATCTGGGTCGCTGAGTTTGGATCTGGCGTTAGGCGGTGGTTGGCCAAAAGGGCGCATTATAGAGATTTATGGGCCGGAGTCATCTGGTAAGACAACTTTGGCACTACATGCGATTGCCGAGATGCAAAAACAAGGCGGACAGGCGGCATTTATTGATGCGGAGCATGCGTTGGACCCAGCGTATGCAAAGAAGATTGGCGTGGATACGGCGAACTTACTAATCTCGCAACCAGATAATGGCGAGCAGGCGCTGGAGATTTGTGAAACCTTGGTAAGGTCTAACGCGGTAGACTTAATTGTGGTAGACTCGGTGGCGGCGCTAGTGCCACAGGCAGAGATTGATGGTGATATGGGCGATGCGCAGATGGGGCTTCAGGCACGGTTGATGAGTCAGGCGATGCGTAAACTCACTGGCATTATCTCTAAGTCGCGTGCGACGGTGATATTTATCAACCAGATTCGGATGAAGATTGGTGTGATGTTTGGCAACCCAGAGACGACTACTGGTGGTAATGCGCTGAAGTTTTACGCGAGTGTAAGGGTAGATATTCGCCGGATTGGCCAGATAAAGGAAGGCGATAATATCTCGGGAAACAGAACTAAGATCAAAGTAGTGAAGAATAAGATTGCGGCGCCATTTCGTACGGCAGAGTTTGATATCATGTATAACGAAGGGATATCGAAGCCGGGCGATGTGCTAGACCTTGGCGTACAATATGGAATCCTTGACAAGGCTGGGGCATTTATTAAATATAATGGTGAAACTTTGGGCCAAGGTCGCGAAGCAGTGAAAAAACTATTCCGCGAAAAGCCCGAGCTGATGACGGAAATTGAAACAAAGGTACGCGAAAAGGCGGCGGAAGACTAAAATATGGAACATCCGGGTGAGATTTGGCAAGAGCTTGGCTATAATGGTGAACAGATTGGCGGTATTGAACCGGCAAAACTAGAAGAGCATGAAATAAAGCTTTTTAGCGCGTCTATAGTGATGATGTATCGGTATAAAAACGGTGAAGTGGAATATTTGTTCCAACATAGGTCAAAGTTTTTGAAGGCTAACCCGGACAAGTGGGATACTTCGGCTGGCGGGCATGTTAATCTAGACGAATCAAAAGTTGATGCTATGGTGCGCGAGGCGCGGGAGGAAATCGGCGTAGAGCTTGAAAGAGATAAACTTGAGCTGGCCGCTACTTATTTGCGCTGGAAGATAATGACAAATTTATATTTTTATGATTGGACTGGTAGGGAAGATGTTTTTCATTTTGATGATGAGGAAGTAGAGGAGGTGAAGTGGGTGAAATATTCTGAGCTGGAGGAGTTTTGGCCGAATATTAAAGAGAGCTTAACAGGTAATACGGTGTTTAGGTATTATCTAAAAGAATGGAAGACTAAGATTTTAGAGAAATATGGAGATTTATAAGCTTAGCGATGAAATCTCGGATGCTGCTGCTTCTAATTTTGTTATTACAGATATCAGACAAGGCGTGAAAAATCCGAATCGGGTGAATATATTTATCAATGATAAATATGCCTTTTCACTAGATATTTCGCAAATAGTGGATTGTAAGCTGAAGGTTGGCTTGAAAATTTCGGAAGAAGAATTGGTTGAATATAAAAAAGCTTCAGAGTTTGGGAAATTATACCAAAGAGCCCTAGAATGGGTCTTGGTAAGGCCTAGATCTGAAAAAGAATTGTATGATTATTTGTATAAAAAGATTTATGAAAAAAAAATAGATAAAAATTATATAAATACTGTTATAGATAGATTAAAAAATAAAAAGTATGTAGACGACGCGAAGTTTGCGCGGTATTATGTTGAGAATCGGTTTGTGAAAAAGGGGATTTCTAGGAAGCGACTTAAGATGGAGCTCATGAAAAAGGGAATCTCTAAGGAAATTATTGATGAAGTGGTGGACGCGAGAGACGACGAAGAAGAGATCTTGAAAATTATTGCTAAAAAGCGGACAAAATATGATAACGATAAACTTATTCAGTATCTTTGTCGGCAGGGGTTTTCGTATCAGCTGGCGCAAAGTCTGGTGACTCGCGAAACGGATTAACGAAGTTGGGCACAAAATCTTCTTTTTCGGCCTTTTCTTTGAGGACTTTTTCTTCGTCTTTGATGATAATTTTGTAATCGGTGATTTCAATAATTTCGCGACGATGAATGGTAAGCTCTGGGTCGATAAAACTTTTTATTATGGGGCGCTTGACGATGATTTGCTGGACGATGAAATCGTTAGAATTTACGGCATAATCTAGGACTTTGCCGAGCTTGGACCCTTTTTTGGTCTCAACTTTAAGACCAGTGAGAGAGAAGTTTAACTGGATGACTTCGGAGATTTTAATAACATCGTCGGGCGCAACGAGCTCGTCGATATCGTCGATTACCATGCCATACTGGGAGTATTCGCGGATACTAGAAACATCTAGGATGTTAGCGCCAGAGCGTGGCACTACACCACCGGTGAGACGAAAAGCGACGATCTTGAGCTTGTCGGGATCGACGATAGGCTCGGCGATTTGGCCGATAGGACCGCCGGCTTGCATGCTAAGAATCGGCGTGCCGATTAGTCTAGTAGAAGTAACTAACATAAGCTAATTATAACACAAGTTTAGTGGCGTTTTTGATGTCGTAATTTCCTATTCGTAAGCGGCGAAGAGCGGTAAGGTAGGCTCCGGTACCGAGGGCTTTGCCGATGTCTTCGGCGAGAGTGCGGATGTAAGTGCCAGATGAGACGTGACAGCGAATAGTAAGCTCTGGGTAATGATAATCTAATATTTCAATACTATAGATCTCGACTTCGCGGCTAGGGATCTCAAAATCTGCGCCTTTGCGGGCTAATTTGTATGCACGTTGGCCGTTGATTTTGATGGCGCTGAAGCGAGGAGGAGTTTGGGATATTTTTCCAACAAAAGCGTTGACAGTGGATTTTAATATACCCCATTCGGGGACGGGTCGCTCGCACCCGTCGTTACGGGGCTCGCGCCCTGCTTCTCGGTCGTAACCTCCGAATGTCCCCGGATTGGGATATATTAAAATCTCTCCCTCTGGGTCTCCAGTGGTAGAAATATAGCCGAGCTTCATGGTGGCTTCGTAGACTTTATCGAGTTTTAGAAAATCATTGGATTTTTTGGTCATTTTGCCAGAAAGTAAAATCAAAAGCCCTGTAGCGAAGGGATCAAGAGTGCCGGTGTGGCCAACTTTGACTTTGTGGCCAAATTCGGCTTTTAGTTTGCCGCGAACTTTGGCAACAACACCAAAACTAGAAATACCGGCTGGTTTGTCGATGAGGATAATTTGATCTTCCATTTGCGTTATTATAACAGATGTGATATAATGGGGCAATGATAACAAAAGAGAATAAGGACAAGGCTATTGCCAAGGTTGCTCGTAACAAAGCAGACGTTGGTTCTCCTGAAGTTCAAGTTTCGATTCTAACTGAGCGGATCAAAGAAGTGACCGAACACGTGAAGAATAACAAACATGACTTTATGGCCAAAAGAGGTTTAATCCAGATGGTAGGGAAGCGCAAGAAATTGCTGAAATACCTAGAAGAGACCGATTTTGAGCTGTACAAGAAGACCATCTCGAAGCTTGGCTTGCGTAAGTAATAAAAATAGTCAGAAAAGTTTAAACCCCCGCTCTTGGAGCGGGGGTTTGGGCTCTAGAGCGAGCCGATTAAGGAGTTCCATTTGGCAGTTGGAACCTGAGGAGGTGATATGTCTAGAGGCCAACGCGTCTTTTAGAGGGACGCTTTTGCTGTGTTGGTCCCGTTGATATCGTTTTGGGGGTGTTTCTTGGCCCTTTTAGCAGCTTTTTTGGCTGCCGCTTTACGCTCTTTGCGCTTTCTTCTCTTGAAGGCTTCAGGGTAATAATCCTTGAAGATTTGGTCTTCAGATTTTCCGTCATTGATTTTGAAAGAGATATCGTCCAATATTTCTTCAAAGTTGGAGATCCAATGGCCGAAAGTTTCTTCGAAGCGTTTGGCGTGAATTCTAGGGTCTATATTGTGTTTTTCGGCGTAAGCTATGTTCTCGAGAAAAAGGCATCTGATCTCGAGATTGTTTTCTTCGGGAAATTCTAAGAATGTAGCGCTGACGCCGATATGGTAATCTTTGGCAATTTCCTTTTTGTATTGCGCAAAGAATCTACTCATGAAATCCATAGAAATTTCTAAGCCTTCTATGGTGAGACTACCATAGCCATTTTTGAAGCTGCTATTGCAGCTGATGTATGGGATTTTTTCCATACAATTGATCACCTCTTGTAAAAATACTATCAATCCAGCAGCAAAAACCTAGACTGTCCTTTAATTATAGCACAGATTGCTGAAAATGTCAATATTTGGTATAATAAATACAAAATTAACAAAGGGAAGACAGCGGATACGGGAGAGGGGCCTATATCTGAGGTTTTCCCGAGAAAGGGTATATTTTTATGGAAATTATCAATCCCAATGGCAAGAAGACGATACGGGTGTCGACCGAGTGGCTGGGGCGAGAATTGACTTTAGAGGTAAATAGAGTTGGGTTTCGGACGACTTCGTCGGTGCTTGTGACCTATGGTGATACGGTGGTGCTAGGCTCGGTAGTGGTAGGTACGAAGCCAGTGGTGCAGGATTTTTTCCCGCTATCGATTAGCTATGAAGAGAAGTTTTATGCAGCGGGGAAAATTAGTGGGTCGAAGTTTATCAAGCGTGAGGGTAAGCCGGCGGACGAAGCAGTGCTGGTGGGGCGGCTAATTGACCGGCCGATTCGGCCTTTGTTCCCGAAGGGATATCGCCAGGAGGTGCAGGTGGTATGTACGGTGCTATCGATGGATCCGAACTTTCGGCCAGATTGTGTGGCGATGATCGCAGCGTCGTCGGCGTTGATGAATGCGGGTGTGCCGTTCGACGGGCCAATCGCAGGGATTCGAATTGGGCGCATCGGGGGCGAATTTAAGGGATTCCTAAGCAAAGAAGAACGTGAAGCTTCCCCGCTAGATTTTGTGGTAGCTTGTAAAGATGGTAAGGTAATGATGGTAGAAGCTGGTGCTAACGAAGTACCAGAAGAAATGATTATTGAGGCGATGCACTGGGCAGTGGATAAGGTGCAGCCAGTATTGGATTTGCAGAGAGAACTAGCTAAGCAGGTAAATGCGCCGGCGCAAGAGTATGAGTTGGTGTTGCCAGATGAGGTGGTGATGGAAGAAGTGGCAAAATGGACGGACGGAAAGTTTGGCTCGAAGGTGCGTGGTAATGTGATGGAGCGCGCGCAGATGTTAGATGATTTGAAATATGCAATGCATGATGAGATGGCCTTGAAGCACGGTGAGGGCGAAACGGATAACGAAAAGGTAGAATGGTACGATGAGAATTTGCGCGATGTGTATGATCAGGCGTTTGAGTTGGCAGTACATAAGGAAGTGCGACGGGGGATTGTAGAAGAAGGAGTGAGGCCGGATGGGCGAAAGCTAGATGAGGTGCGACCTTTGTCGAGTCAGGTGTCGATCTTACCGAGAACGCACGGATCTTCTCTGTTTACGCGTGGAGTGACACAGGCGATGAATATTGTGACGTTGGCACCGCTGAGCTATGCGCAAGAGGTGGATACAATGGAAGTGACGAATGGTAAGCGGCGCTATATGCACCACTACAACGCACCATCTTATACGGTGGGTGAGCCGGGTCGAATGGGATCACCTGGTCGGCGCGAGATTGGCCATGGGTATTTGGCAGAACGGGCCTTGATACCGGTGCTGCCGAGTGAAGAAGACTTCCCTTATGCGATTCGGAGTGTGACTGAAATTATGTCGCAAAATGGGTCGACTTCGATGGCGGCGACTTGTTCGAGCTGTATGGCATTGATGGATGCAGGCGTGCCTTTGAAGCGTCCGGTATCTGGTGTAGCAATGGGGTTGATGGTGGATGTACCAAAAGGGCAGCCAATTACTGCAGACGATATTGACAAGGCGTATGTATTGACGGATTTGATGGATGCGGAAGATTTTGCGGGCGATATGGACTTTAAGGTGACTGGTACGCGTGAGGGCGTAACGGCATTGCAGATGGATATGAAAGTGCACGGTTTGCCGGTGGAGATCCTTGAAAAGGCGATCAAGCAGAGCCATGCGGGAAGGATGTTTATTCTTGACCACATCATGGAGGTGATTAGCGAGCCGAAGAAGGAAATTAGCGAATATGCGCCAAGAATTGAAAAATTGATGGTGAAGCCTGACAAGATTGGCGCGATTATTGGTAAGGGCGGCGAAATGATCAATAAGATTACATCTGAAACTGGCGCGGAGGTGGATATTGAAGATTCGGGTTTGGTGACGGTTTCTGGTAATGACCCAGAAAGGATTCAAGCGGCGGTAGAATGGATTCGCGGGTTAGTAGAAGAGCCGGAAGTGGGTAAGATTTATAATGGTACGGTGGCGTCGATCAAAGATTTTGGGGCATTTGTGACAATTTTGCCAGGTATTGACGGGATGCTTCATATTTCGCAGATTTCGGATAAGAGACTAAAGAAAGTAGAAGAAGTGCTACACGTGGGTGATAAGGTGCGCGTGCGGCTTGTGGCGATTGATGACAAAGGTCGGATGTCGCTAACAATGAAAGGTTTAGACTAGTTTGGAAAAAATACGAAACTTCTGCATTATTGCGAATATCGATCATGGCAAGTCGACAATTGCTGATCGGATGATGGAGTTGACGGGTACGGTGGAGCAGCGCGAGATGAAATCGCAGCTACTCGACTCGATGGAACTTGAGCGCGAGAAGGGGATCACGATTAAGCTTGCGCCGGTGACGATGAAGTGGAAGGGGTATACGCTGAATTTAATTGATACGCCCGGGCATGTGGATTTTTCGTATGAAGTATCGAGGTCTTTACAGGCAGTAGAGACGGCAGTGCTAGTAGTGGATGCAACGCAAGGGATACAAGCGCAGACTCTAGCAAATGTGTATTTAGCTTTGGAGCAGGATCTTAAGATAATACCGGTGATTAATAAAGTGGATTTGCCGGCGGCGGATGTAGAAGGGGTGGCAGCGCAGATAATTAATTTATTGGGCTGCAAAAGAGAAGCTATAATTGAGGTAAGTGGTAAGACTGGATACAATATTGATAAAATATTAGATAAAATTATTAGTTTAGATGATATTAAGACTAATGATTCTAATGAAACAAAAGCGTTGATTTTCGATTCTTATTTCGACGACTATCGCGGGGTGGTACTATACGTAAGGGTATTTGAGGGGGAAATATCTAAAAACTCCGAAATTTTGATGATGGCGGCAGAGAGTAAGGGGCTAGCGCTAGAGATGGGGGTGCTAACACCAAAAATGTCGCCACGCGAAAGTTTGAAAGCGGGCGAAATTGGTTATATTGTGACAAATCTCAAAACTACGCGTGAAGCAAAAGTGGGTGACACGGTGACGCTAACCAAAAGCCCGGCAAAGGAAGCTTTGCCTGGATATAAGGATGTGCTACCGTTTGTGTATGCGGGGTTTTTCCCTGTCTCGAATGACCAATATAAGGATTTAAGAGAGGCGATTGAAAAATTAAGTTTGTCTGACTCGGCTTTGAGATTTGAGCCGGAAAATTCGCCGGTATTGGGATTTGGCCTTAGAATTGGGTTTTTGGGGCTACTTCATATGGACATTATTAGAGAGAGATTAGAGCGCGAGTTTAAGTTAGATTTAATCGTGACGAACCCCTCAACAAATTACGAAGTAGTAATGAATAATGGCGAGATTTTAGAAATAAAATCGGCGGCAGATTTGCCAGACGTGAGTGAGGTGAGGGAGATCCGTGAACCATGGGTGAAGGGTGAAATTATTTTGCCGAAGTCAATGATTGGAAATGTACTGAACTTAATTAACGAAAAACGGGGACATCAAACAAACTTGTCGTATATCGAAGAACGGGCGGTGATAGATTTTGAAGCGCCGATGGCAAACCTTTTGACGGATTTTTATGATCAGCTGAAGTCGGCGACTTCTGGGTACGCGTCGTTTAATTATGAGCTAAATGGCTATCGGCCGGAAGACTTGGTGCGAGTAGATTTCTTGGTGGCGGGGCACAAGATGGATGCGTTGTCTATTATGTGCCACCGAAGTGAAGCGGAAGCGATTGGCCGAGAAGTAACAAAGAAGTTGAAGGAAGTGATACCGCGGCAAAATTACGAGGTGGCTTTGCAAGCGGCGATTGGGGCGAGAATTATCGCGCGTGAGACGATTGGGGCGTATCGTAAGGATGTGACCGTAAAGATACATACGGGCGATCGAGATCGGAAAGCGAAATTGCTTGAAAAACAAAAGCGGGGTAAAGCGCGGATGAAGAGATTTGGTAAGGTAGATATTCCTTCCGAAGCGTTTACGGTGATGCTAAAGAGGGATTAAACTTTTCAGTCTGTAAATAGTAGACTAAAAGGTTTAATCTCTTTTTATGGTATAATCGTAAATATGAAGAAAAAGAGTTTAATCTTTTATTTTATCATGCTTATGTTAATTTGTCAAGGTGTACCATGGGCGAGTGCGATTACGGAGGGGCAGAGTGCGGCGATTGTAGACCACTGCGACACAATTCGGGAAGACCTCAAAAAGGTACAAAAAGAAGATGCTAGAGTACGGGTATATCTAGGGGGATATTACGAGACGATTTTGACGAAGTTTGTCACGCCGCTTAATGTGCGGTTGGTGGAAAATAACTTGTCGAGCGCAGATCTGGTGGAAAATCAGAATGATTTTGCGGCAGCAAAGGCACTTTTTGTAAACGATTTTGTGACTTATCAACAGGGGTTAGAAGAGCTGGTGGGAATGGATTGTAAAAAAGAGCCAGAGAAGTTTTATGATAATTTGAGGGTGGTACGACAAAAACGTAAGGTGATGACGCAAGACGTACTAAAGATCCGGAGTCTGACTTCTGCCCATATTCGGTTAGTGGAAGGGCTAAAGGGGAGATTGTGATGGAAGTGGAGCAAAAAAAGAAAAAGATTCATGGTGGGCGGAACTTGGTAATATTAGGCGTGGTGGCTACGATTCTCGCGCTGATCACGACTGGAGTATCGTTAATTATTTATCACAATTCGGGTGATATTTATTTGGATCGGTCGCGACCGGGATATTTGCCGGATGAGGAGGAAATTGAACAAGAGAGCGAGGAAGAGGAGTATAGTCTAGAAAAAAGCGGGAAATTGACGATGGAGGTGATAGAGGAATATTTGGAAAAATTGAAAGCGGATGTAAAAGCGATAGATGCATACGAGAAGCCGTTTGATGAGAATGTACTTTCGGACGAGAGGCTGGGGATACCGGCGGTGGGACCAGAGGAGTAGCTTGCTAATTTAGGAGAAAGGGCTTATACTTAAACTAAAGATGAAGCAAAAGAAGAACAAAAAAACGATGTTTGGGGGGATTGCGCTGGGGGTGTTGAGCCTAGGGGCGATTTTGGCAATACTTGGGATGTCTAATACGGTGTCTGAAATATCGGAAAAGGCGATTTCAAAAACACCAGATGCGATATTAGCAAGTGCGGGGGTGAGCGAAGAAAAGTTGGTGTCGGTGCCAGTGATCTACTATGATCAAAAAGCGGACCCATGTGTAAATATATATGATACTGGGCTTACAAATGAATTGCACAAGAGGCAGTTTGAGTGGACAAGTTGTGGATATTACAACAAAGGGGTAGAGCAAGGACTAGTAGAATATGAACTAGATAAAGGTTATTTGCCGGTGGCTACTGGGGACGGTGTTTTGACGGCAAATCGAGGAATAGATACCAAGCGATGGTTTAACGTAGTAGATGAACAAAGTACGAGTTATGCAGGGACGTTAAAAATGAAATATCAGGCGGCGGGGGCAGAGTTTAGTTTTGAGGCGGAAGATTTTTATCCTTTGGATGCAGCGGAATTTAGCGTGGGTGATTTTACGAACAAAGATGGACACAACCATCTATTTACAATGAGTTTTGCGGTGCCGTTTACGGTGCTTGTGAGTGGCGATGAATCAGTGGAAGTGACGGCAGATGATGACACGTTTGTGTTTGTGGGAAATAAGTTAGCGATAGATATGGGTGGAGTGCATGAGGCGACGACGGGTAGATTGGTAATTCATGAAAATGGTGAGGTGTATACTGGGGTGGAAGGCGAAGACTTGGCGTATTCAGGAGTAAATGTGAATAAGGATGAAAGCTCGATCGTGAGAATATTCCATGCGGATAGAGATTCGGAAGAGTCGGAGTTTGATGTGAAGTTCACGGGAATGAACCTAAGTGTAACGGATGCTAAAATGGCGGATAATGGTGATGATGGTGTGCAAATAGCATATGACCCAAGTGATCCGACTTATGTGGCACCATTAGGTGAGAGCTCGGTGTTTAGGCCAGATTCGACAAAAGGATTAATCGTGATGGCGACAGTAGAAGGTGTGATGATTGTGGTGATTGCGGTGCTGGTAGCTTCGGTGGCGCGATTTATGGTGAAGCAAAAAGTTAGAAAATAGATTTGATTATTTGCGAGGCTTGGAAATATTGGCCGGGCGGCCGTATTCTGGGATGATGATTTTATGTTTCTCGCCTTTGTGGTCGTAAAGGGGAATGTTTAATTCTGCGGCTAGGGTATTTACAATTGTGGCGCCGATGCGGAGGCCAGTGAAAGAACCGGGGCCAGACATGAAGGTGATTTCAGTGATATCTTGAAAGGTTTTGTTATTCTCTTCTAATTTATCGTGGATGAACTTTAGTAATTTTTCGGCGAGGTCGTTAGCGAAAACATAACGATATTCTTGATCGTTTAGCTTTAAAAGAGTTTCGGGGGTGGAGGTATCTAAGTATAGTTTCATAATATAACCTCGCGAGAATCATTGTTAGTGTATTTGATTGTGATTTTGGTGCGATTTTCGGGAAGAATGTCTGTGATAGACTCACCCCATTCAACAATAATGATGTTGTTTGGGTCTTGGAGATTTTCTTGAAGGTCGTCTAGCATGAGGCCGGGGTCGGGGAGGCGGTAAAAATCATAATGAATGAGGCGGCCGCCGTTTTTTAGAGCGTAGGATTTGGAGATGGTGAAGCTGGGGCTAGTGATGGGTTCTGTGATGCCGAGGCCTGCGGCGAGGCCACGAGTGAAGGTGGTTTTGCCGGCACCGACGTCACCGATGAGTTCGATGACCTTTGGACACTTTTTGGCAAATTGTTTGCCAAGATCCAACATCTCTTTTTCTGAAGCGATTTTCATTGTATAATATATTATATCATGAATATCTATATCTCAGGTATATCAGGAACGGGGATGGGGCCGTTGGCGCTGATGGCAAAACAGGCTGGGTTCACGGTGTGGGGGTCGGACCTTGTGAGGGGGGCGATTTATGATGAACTTGCCGCGGCTGGAATTGAAGTAAAAATTGGGCCGCAGGATGGCGAGTTTTTGAAAGAGAAATTGAAGAAGGGGGTAGATTGGTTTGTATATACTTCGGCTTTACCGGGGAATCATCCGGAACTTATGTTGGCGCGAGAATCAGAGATTAAGTATACAAAACGAGATGATTTTACGGCATTTTTGGTAGAAAAGTTGGGTCTTAAAATGGTGGCGGTAGCGGGGACGCACGGCAAGACTACTACTACGGCAATGATCGTATGGGCGGCTTTAAAACTAGGCTTACCAGTAGCTTATATCGTGGGTACGACTCTTGGATTCGCGGTGTCTGGATCGTATAAGGCGGGTGATAAATATTTTGTGTATGAGGCGGACGAGTACGATCGGAACTTTTTGAAATATTATCCGTGGCTAGCGGTGATACCGGCGGTGAGTTATGATCATCCAGATATTTATCCGACGAGAGAAGATTACATGGCGGCATTTAGGCAATTTAAATTGCAGAGTGAAGAAGTGATTGAGGATGTTGCTAGCACTGAGGGGATTAATTTAGCGGGTAAGGTGCGGCGACACGATGCGGCGCTAGCAACAGTGGCGATTATGGAGATGGTGCCGGAGATTTCGCGCGAGGAAATAGTAAAAGTTTTAAATGAATTTCCGGGTGTGGGGCGGAGGTTTGAGAGAATTAGTGATGGGGTATATACGGATTATGCACATCATCCAGAGGAGATTGCGGCAACGATGGGTATTGTGAAGGATGAAAAACGACTTCACGGATATAAGGGTGTAGTGGTGGTGTATCAGCCACATCAGAATACCAGGCAACATGAGGTGCGAGATGGATATAAGGATGCGTTTGATGGGGCGGATAAGATATATTGGCTGCCGACGTATCTAACGCGGGAAGACCCGAATCTAGCAGTATTAACGCCGGCTGAGCTAACTAGCGGGCTTAATAATAAAGATGTGGCTGAAGCGGCAGAATTAAATGATGAGTTGGCAGAGAAACTGAAACAGCATGTAGCAGATGGGTATTTGGTGATATTAATGACGGCTGGCCCGGCGGATGTGTGGCTGAGAGAAAAGTTTAATAAATAATTTGCGATAATTTTAGCTAATTTTGCGATAAAATTTGGATTTTTTATTTTGCTTGTGGTAATATATATAGTATATGAAAAAGGGCAGGGTGAGATTTGAAAATCGTGGTCTCTTGATTTTGTTTGGGGTTTTGTGTGTGGTGATTGTGGGGTTGGGGGTGGGGATAGTATTTGTGAGATCGTACAATAATGAGGTTGTAGAAATAAAAAGTGATGAAGATATTATAAATGATATATTAAATACTATAGAGCCTATGAGCATAGAGGATACTTTGTCATATTTAGATGAACAACTATTGATTTATAATGAGACGAATTTGGTATCTGCTATTAAAATGATGAAGCTTAATGCTTGTATCAATGCAGAGCAATTTAGCGATGCAGTTATGATTGCTAGTGAAATCGACGAACAATCTTTGGGTAGTTCTGAAAAATTAAATTTATATTCGGCTTTAGATAAAGCTTATACTGGATTAGGTGATACGAGAAATGCTGATTATTATAGTAATAAGTTTGTTGAGACATATTATGAAATTATTGATGTGGATGAAGAGAATAATGAGTAAAAAAAAATTACACAGTAATAAATTGCTTTTAGGGGTATTAGTTATTTTATTATCAAATTTGTTTGGCTATTCGGTATTTGCTACTGAAGGAACTAGTACTGGTGGTGGCGGTAATAGTGGCTGTAATTACACGTTTTCTACTTGTTATGGTGCCACATGGAGGTGGTATTCTACATCATCGGATAGTGTAAGTATCGCTGGATACACCGATTCGGATAAATATTATGCGCGCGCAACTACTATTACCGGTTGTAAAAAATGGCATGGATATTGGCGATATGCCATGGTAGCAAAAGATAACGAACATTCTGGCGTTAATGCTGGTGATCAATATGGCGTTATTGGGATTGATGGTAATAGAAGTAGTACTTTTGATTCGGAGTTTCTTGGCGGCAGGATGAATTATATACCTAAAAACACAGATAAATTTCATAATGAAGATTGGGACACAGTAAAAGACATATATAATGAGCTCAAAAAAATAGACCCTAGTTTAACGGAAGGGTTTGGCAACGGTAGTAACTTGGCTTGGTTTTGTGGTCCAAGGACTAAGGATGATATAAAACGAACATTAACGGCTGATGGGAAGATTACTGGGGACACGAGTACTGTAGTTTGGGACAATATTGATTCGAGTACGGTTAAGGCTGGATCATCCGCAAGCGTGACTGTTGGTTATTGGCAAAGGCATAACAACATATGGTATGAATGGGCATATTGGGGTAGTAGCTGTCCTAGTGATGGTCAAGATGGAAGGGAATGTACCGTCGATTCACTAAATTCAGACAAGACAGTTTACGCTTATTACAAGCGAGCGTATCGTACCTTAACTGCTTATGCTGTGACAGAATATCGCTCTAGTGACAGTGCGCATAAGTTTTTAAAGACAAATGGCTCGGTGAGTGGGTGGCTTACGTCGCCTCCTAGTGATGCTTATAAGGTTTCTAAAACTGTCGATTGGGGCGCTTCTTCTGATGTGACTGTTGATCTAGTGCTAGGAACGGACAACTCTCCTTACAAATTTAATACATGGGGCGATAGTTGTCCTAGCAGTAGTAGAAGTGGAACAAAATGTACTATTAATCCGCTTGAAAATAACAAAAATGTTTATGCCTACTATAAATTGGTAGAACCGCTTCCGTGTGGCGGTGGTTATTCTAGTACTGTTTGTGATTCTACTATTGATATAAATCAGAGCAAAAATCAAGATTCTGGTTATACTAAAAACGCTTTGTATATGAAACCGGGTGAGAAAGTCTATCTTAAGGGTAGCTTTATCTCGGATTATCAGAATAAAAAAGACATGAAGCCTCAAAAAATAAAGTTATTTAGTAATGATAATAAATATTTAAATACTCCTAATTGGTCTAATAATAATTTTACAGGCGTTTATACTATCCAGACATATTTCAATGCCTATAGAGATTCATCATGGAAGAACGCTGGTTCATGGAAGAATGCCTTTTCTATTATGAGTAACGGTGAATCGCTAAAAGACGTTTCTGGTACAGTAGGAAGTAATGATAAATATGGTGATAGTAATAGTAGTGATATCGGAACTTATCTTGCAAAACTTGGCACATCTAGGAGCGCAAAGTCCCAAACGAACCAAACTAGTGGTACAAAAAATACGCCAGAAAGAATTGTTTTTTCCTATGATGGTAATTACGATTTGCAGGCTAATGTGGATATTGATCCTAAAGAAAGCGAGACCGTAACAACGTACACTCCATATAACTTTGAGAATGAGATAAATGGAGAGGTATTGGTAGATGGTGAGACTGAGGCTTCTTGGGACAGAGACAATCCTGCTAGCTTGGCGGCTGGCGAAGATAAGACATTTGACTTTAATATTTCTACAAATCCAATATATAATTCGGTTATTGGTGATACATATGCTACTGCGGTTCCGAATGCAAAGTGGAAATTACGCTATACCTACAATGGTAGAACTATGGAAACTGATCCTACGAGCATCCAGGATGCCCTCCACAATGTAACCAATGGTAATTTGCCATATTTAAATAGTGAAGCTTTAGGTTTAGAATATGATTTGAAGACGTACAATGCACCAGTCGTTAGGAAGAAGAGTATTACAATAAATGTTCCTGATCTTCCGGCTGGTAGTACCATATGTGTGAAAGCATTAGTTTGGCCGGCTTCTAGCAGATATCCGGGACAAGAATATAAAAACTGGAACCACCCCGAAGGTGATAACCAGTGGGCTGAATCACCGGAGCGTTGCTTTGTGATAGCTAAAAAACCTAATTTCCAAGTTTGGGGTGGCGGCGTGTATTCTGCGGGCAATCTAGGAACGAGAGTCAGCGTTAAGGGTCATGTAGCTGCTAATAAAGATGATGCGATGCAGGGGCTTAGCAATTATAGTTTGATTCCATCTAACTACACCGTTTTCGGCTCCTGGGGAGAACTAGGTCTTGTTGCAAACGGTACAGTCACTGGACTTGCTTCTGGTGCAGGTACTGGATATGGAACAACAACTGACGCCACTACCCCATTCGCATCACCAAGCAGATTAGGTGGCAGCGTA